>JAYUQN010000818.1:0-2935 GCA_043756725.1 Saprospiraceae bacterium | reverse complement strand
CCAGTTTTCTCAGATTGTCCTACTTCTGCTTATACATATACCGCTGGTTCTAATGGCTGTGCCGTTCTTAGCTATGAAAGACCACGTGCTCCGGGTGCCATGGTAACACTTGAAAGTGGTCCAGAAAGTGGCTCTTGCCAACCAGCAGGAACCTATACAGCTATATACAAAGCAACTGATTGGTGCGATAGATTCGTTAAGTGTACCGTAACAATTATTGTTAAACCGTATGTAAATCCTTGTGCGGGTGCTGCTGACCCAATCTTCAGCAATTGCCCATCTACTACCTCTACTTATACCGCAGCTTCAAACGGTTGTGCAACTATAAGCTATACAAACCCTACGGCATCAGGCGCGACAGTTGTCGTAGAAAGTGGACCCGCAAGTGGCACATGTCAGCAAGCAGGTACATACAATGTTATATTTAAAGCAACAAATGATTGTAATAAAGTATCAAGATGTACTTTGAAAATTGTCGTTAACCCTTATGTTGACCCCTGTACAACGGATACTGAAAAGCCCAAATTCACAGGTTGTCCTTCTAATATTAACATGACAATTGGCGGAGATTGCGAAAAAGTATTCTGGACAGCTCCTAAAGCTACGGACAATTGCAGTACCCCAACGATTACTTTAGTAACTGCACCCGTTGCTGGTAGAGGGATTGGTTCATGTTTTGAGCCGGGTGTCCATACCATTACTTATACAGCAACAGATGCAAAAGGTAATACAGCTACTTGTAGTTTCACCATCACAATTACATCTACTTGCGTTCAAATTACTAACCCGGGTACTATAAGAGGCGATGATGCTTTCTGTCCGGGTGGCGTCATTACACCTGTGCTATCTGTAACACCCGCATCTGGTGGATCTGGTGATTTGGAATATTTGTGGATGTATAGCACAAATTCTTCTGTATTCGACCCAAGTTCATGGTCAGTTATTACGGGTGAAACAGGTGAAAGCTTGATGAATATGCCGAATATTACACGCACGGGTTATTTTATTCGTTGTGTTCGTAGAAAAGGCTGTAACCTCTATAAAGAATCTAATACAGTTACTAAAACATCAAGAGCATTGGCTGAAATCATAGCTCCTTTTGAGGCTTGTGTGGGCAGTGAAGTAACGTTTGAAGCGACAGAATCCCCTGTTTCTATTTACACTTGGTATTTTGAAGGAGCTAATGTTTCAACGGTTTTAACAAGAATCGCTAAAGTGAAATTCAATGCAGTTGGTTCACGTCGTGTGAGGTTAGAAGTAGCAGGAGCCGCCTGCTTACGTACAGCAAGCCAAAATATTGAAATCAAAACCTGTTTAACAGGTTCAGGTATTATAGATGCTTTCAAAGCAACGGTGGTCAATACGGGTACTGTTCGTTTAAATTGGAATACTAAAAACGAGTTGTTGCCAAGTATGTATATCGTTGAGAAATCGGCTGATGGTAAAAATTTCATTGAAATTGCAGATGTGAAATCTCAAAACAATGAAAAAAATAATTATCGCTTTGATGATAACGAACCAAAAATGGGTCGTGGTTTTTACCGTATTAAGCATTTAGAGTCAGACGGTAAGTTGACCTATTCGCTTATCAAGCAAACACTTATTTATATAAATGGTGGCGACCCAGTTATGGCTTATCCAAACCCTGTTAATAATAGATTATTTATAGAATTGTTGGATAGTCAAAATACAGAAGGTGTTTTAGAAGTATATAATACTGTTGGAATGTTGTTGAAAACACAACAATACAGAAAAGATCAAGTTCGGTATGAAATCAATACAGAAAACTTACCTGCTGGTACGTATGTTGTGAAAATTCGCCAAAATGACGGTATGGTCAATTCGGTTAAAATCAGCAAATTTTGATTAAATATTTGTAGTAAAAAAGAGCGGCTGCAGGAAACTGTAGCCGCTCTTTTTTTAAAAATACCCCCTCAGTATTTTTCAATACAGAGAGGGTATTTGAGTTTGTGTAAACAAAAGGACTATTATTGATATAGACTTTGCTTACCAAATCTTACAGCAAGTAGATAATAGAAAACAGCACGATGCTTACTCCGATTGCCACTTCCTAATTGGTCACAGACACCTTTTATGGCATCGTCCAATTCTTTACCGTCAGAAAGTCCCAATTTTTTGATAAGGAAATTGTTCTTTACACGGTCAAGTTCTACTTGATCAGAGCAAGAAACTAAAGAGGCATCGCCTAAATAGATAGATGGTCCGAGCGACTTCGCTACTTTTCTCAACATATCTTCATCTACGCCACCTGTAATGCCTTGGACACTTCCCATAGCACCTTTGTACTTTTCAATAGCTTCATCAAATTTACTCATAACTGGCTTGTTTTAAAAAAAGTTAGCTAATAATGGATGTTTCACGTGCCAAAACTATGGCAATTTCTCTATTATTCCAAGAGGATTGTTTATAAATTGACATTTATTTTTTTCATATAAAATTATTAACCAAATTAATAGCGTTTTTTAGAAACGGAAAAAAGAAAAAATAGTCTCTATTTGCTCAATAAAGTGCCAAATTCGGCTTTTTCTTGGGCTTTTTCACCTTTGGAGATATAAAATCATAATACCCTTGAAACGATATAAAATAATTCCTAAAAGTAACATACGCTTCTCTTTTTATCGTTCCGTTGGTAGAACGCTCTGGATTTGAGTTAATAAAAAGTTTATTTAAGGTAAAAGATTGTCGAAAACGAAGACCAAAATTAGAACCTATATTATAGGAAAGTCCTGTAATAAAAGACCAATCTTGCTTAGTTAAAAATTCTTGGGAAAGGCTTTTTGATACTACTGTATCTACTTTAAAGCGGTGAGTAACGGTAGCATTTGACTTTAGCAACCGCCCATAAGAAACGCCTGTATGAAAACTCCATGTGTAAAAACCACGCTCATTTTTCTTAATATGATAGGTAATTAGC
>JAYUQN010000817.1:0-7892 GCA_043756725.1 Saprospiraceae bacterium | reverse complement strand
CAATTGCCACTATTTTTGCGCTTGATATTTATAAAAAAGCGTTTAATAAAGCGGCAACAGATGCACAATTGGTCAATATTGGTCGCTGGACGATTGTCGTAGCCATGATTATTGGTGTTGTTGTTGCCCCTGTTCTGAAATCTTTTGGACAAGTTTTTCAATTTATTCAAGATTTTACGGGCTTGATTTCTCCGGGTGTCTTGGCAATATTCCTCATGGGCTTCTTCTGGAGAGGCAATACAGCCAATGCGGCTTTGGTGGCTGCTATTTTGACTATCCCATTGGGTATCGGCATTGAAAAATTAGTTCCCGGTATGCCATTTATGAATCGTATGGGTTGGGTGTTCTTGGCACTTGTAGCCATTCAATTTCTTTTTAGTATGCTTGATAGTAATAGAAACAAACAAAAAGGGATTGACATTGACCCTTCAGAGTTTCGTATTTCGGGCGTGTTTGCTGCAGGGTGTGTCGCTGTTTGTGGCATTTTAGCCGTACTTTATACTATTTTTTGGTAAAAATTACTTTTATTCTAATACAACAAAACCCGATTGTTCCTACTTTCGGGTTTTGTTTTAAAAGTTAATGATGATAGAAAATCTCTATAAAATATTTCAACAACACCCCACAGTCACCACAGATAGCCGTAAAATCACTAAAGGCTGCCTATTCTTTGCTCTAAAAGGTGAAACCTTTGATGGCAATGCTTTTGCTGAAAAAGCTTTAACAGATGGTGCAGCTTATGCCATTATTGATAAAGCTGATTTCAAAAAAAATGATCATTATATAGTTGTTGATGATGTTTTAAAAACTTTACAACAATTAGCAACTTATCATCGTCGTCAATTTGATTTTCCCGTTATTGGTATAGCGGGTTCAAATGGTAAAACCACGACTAAGGAGTTGGTATCGGCTGTGATGTGCCTGCAATATAACGCTCATTTTACAAAAGGCAATCTCAACAATCACATTGGGGTGCCACTGACTTTGCTTGAATTGACGGGAGATCATGAGGTGGCTATCATCGAAATGGGAGCCAATCATCAACAAGAGCTTTGGGAGTTGTGTGAAATAGCGGAACCTACGCATGGTTTGATTACCAATATTGGTAAAGAGCACCTTGAAGGTTTTGGCGGTTTGGAGGGTGTGAAAAAAGGAGAATCTGAAATATATCATTGGTTGTCAAAACACAATGGAACCGTTTTTGTGAATGAAGATGAAGCGTTTCTAAAAGAACTTTTACCAAAAGAAGGCTTACATATTGTCCATTATCATAGGCATCATGAGCCATCTTTAGAAAACCCTGCTTATGAAACCACTTTAGAATCAGCCCAGCCTTATCTGAAAGTCGGTTTTTTGAACTCGAAAGGTGAAATGCTTCACGCTCAATCTAAGCTTATTGGGGAATATAATTTTGGCAATCTTTCAACAGCCATAACCATTGGTAAATATTTCAAAGTGCCCACGTTGAAAATAAAAGAAGCTATTGAAAATTATACACCCAGCATGAATCGCTCGCAAGTCCTAAGCTTGAAAAATGGAACGACCATTATATTGGATGCTTATAATGCCAACCCGACCAGTATGCAACATGCTCTGCTCAGCCTTGCTAAAATGCCACAAAAGAATAAAATTGCCATTATTGGCGATATGTTTGAGTTGGGAGAATACAGTGAAAACGAACATCGGGAAACACTTGACATGGCTAAGTCCTTGAATTTCAAAGAATTAGTAACGGTTGGTAAGCAATTTTTTGACGTTAATACTGAGGGGGGTAAATTTGAAAAAACAGAAGAAGCAAAAGCGTGGTTTCAGAAAAAACGTTTTGGTAAAGCCACATGTATTTTAATAAAAGCCTCAAGAAGTATGCGTTTGGAAACCTTGTTAAAATAAGAGTCTTTTCTTTATAAGGAGTAATAATTTTGTTTCCAACAACAATTTTTCAAAAGTTTGTACTCTGAAAATGCCCCCTCAGTATAAAAGCTACTGAAGGGGCATTTTTTATAAAATGACGAATAGTTTATTTCACAATAAATTGAAAATCAAATATTTATGAAAATGATAATCGTAAAAATTCGTCATTTATAATTTATTATTTCAAAGTAATTTTATTTAATTCGGTCGCTTTACCAACGACAACTGCCACGTTTTCCATTTTTTTAGTCACAGCACAAGCATCAGATTGAACGACAATGGTATAAGCACCCGCATCTAAGCCTTGCAACACAAACCTGCCCAATGAACTTGGATAAGCGGAAGTCAAAGTATCTACGCCTTGAATGGCATAGACAACAGATTTGCAAGTCATAGGTGCTATTTCACCACGAATACTACCATCATTTGCTTCTGTGATAGCCCGTAAAACGGGGCGCAATTTGAAACCACCTTTGCTTTCTTCTTTGATAGACTTGGCAGCATCAAAGTCCAATTTTACTTTATAAGATATACCCGCCAACATTTTCTTTTCAAATTTAATTTTCAAACCAGACTCGCCCCCGCTTGGAATGGTTAAAACGTAGGTCTGTCCATTTGTTTTGACAGAGTTATTTGTCCCCAATTTCAAACGGATTTCTTTGATGTCTCCTAACGGCAATTTCGTTGCGCCTAAAGTAGTATCCACGCCATTAGATAATTTCAAAATGTCATAAATGCCTGGTTTAATAGTCAATGGCAACCAACTTCCCGTTTTTCCAGTGTCTTTGTTGATATGCACTTCTGCACCAATAACATCAATAAGAACGGCTTCAAAATCGCCCGGACCGTCTGTTAGGCTCAATTCAAGGGTTGGTTCGTTTGCCGTAGCCTCATCTTTTTTACAGGCAAAAACAAGGAGGATACTCATAGCAGTGAAAGCAAAAAGCAATTTTCTCATGCAGAATTTTAATTTTTAAATGATTTTAATTAAAGAATAAGTTATTAACACACAATAGATATGCCGAACTAATAAAACGCTGTATGATTTAAAAAAAATGACAAAACTAAGAGGTTTTTTCACTAAGGTTAATTAAGCTCATTTTAAGCGCTAATGTTTTATTTCACAATCTTTCTCTTACATTTGCATGGCTTAAAATCAAAGAGTTTTGATATGCGACAGTTAAAAAACCTTCGCATGGTTATCGTTCATTTAAATCTAATATATGAAAACTGACCTTCTCGTTATCGGTGGCGGCATTGCTGGATTAAGTTTCGCCATAAAAATTGCCCGCAAACGTCCCGACTTAACCATTGATATTTTAACTAAAACGGTTGAAAATGAATCTAATACACGCTATGCACAAGGCGGTGTTTCAGCTGTTTGGGATTTTGATAAAGATAGTTTTGAAAAACATATTGCGGACACACTCGATGCGGGGGATGGCTTGTGTGATACACACGCCGTTGAAATTGTGGTGAAAGAAGGACCGCAACGGGTACAGGAAATCATAGATTGGGGTACACGCTTCGACAAACACGATGGTGACTATGATTTAGGTCGAGAAGGCGGTCACACTGAAAATCGTATTTTACACTATAAAGATTTAACAGGGTGGGAAATTCAACGGGCATTGGTGGCAGAATCCAAAAATCATCCGAATATCCGTATCCATGAGCATTATTTTGCGGTAGATATCATTACACAACATCATTTAGGTCTTAATATCAATCGGGTTACGCCTGATATTGAATGTTATGGTTGCTATGCTTTAAACAAATTGACGGGTAAAATAGATACCGTTTTAGCTAAAATGACGGTCATGTGCACGGGCGGTACAGGGCAAGTTTATAAAAACACAACAAACCCCATTATTGCTTCTGGCGATGGTATTGCGATGGTGTATCGAGCAAAAGGACGGGTAGAAAACATGGAATTTGTGCAGTTTCACCCAACCGCTTTGTACAATCCGATAGGTGAAAATCCCAATTTTTTAGTATCAGAAGCCGTAAGAGGCTTTGGCGGTATCTTGAAAACACCTTCAGGAGAAGAGTTTATGCACAAATATGACCCCCGTAAATCACTTGCCCCGCGTGATATTGTGGCACGTGCTATTGACAATGAAATGAAAATACACGGTACAGAGTGTATGTATCTTGATTGTCGGCATCTGGACAAAGCAGCATTTTATAACCATTTCCCTACCATTTATGACAAATGTAAAAGCATTGGTATCGACCCGATGACAGATATGATACCCGTTGTGCCTGCTTGTCACTATCAATGTGGTGGCATAAAAGTAGATGCACTGGGTAGAAGCAGCATTGAAAACCTCTACGCCAGTGGCGAATGTAGTTGCACAGGCTTGCACGGTGCAAACCGTTTGGCTTCCAACTCCCTTTTGGAAGCTCTTGTCTATTCGCACCGTATTGCAGATGATGTTTTAACAAAAGTAGATATAAAAACTTATAAGGAAGGTATACCAGATTGGAATGCCGATGGCACTACTGACCCACAAGAGATGGTTTTGATAACCCAAAGTACAAAAGAATTAAAAGATGTGATGAGTTATTACGTGGGTATCGTGCGTTCAAATGTGCGTTTGAAACGGGCTTTGGAAAGGCTATTTATTTTCTACAAAGAAACAGAAGAACTCTATCACGCTTCTACCCTTTCACCCCAATTGTGTGAGTTGCGCAATTTGATAACGATTGGATATTTGATTACGCGTTCAGCTTCGTTGAGGAAAGAAAGTCGGGGTTTGCATTTCACTACGGATTATACCCAGGAGTTACCGTTTTTGCAGAATACGATACTTTGAGTCAAAAATACTGAGGGGATAAAATTGCACCCCTCAGTATCCAAACAAAAATTAGTATGAAAAGCGCTCACTTATCCCATGTTTTAGCTTTTAATGATCATAACTTACAACCCTTGAAATCTTCCACGCGCCGTCTTTTTTCTGCCAAATCATTAAAAACTTGAATGTACCACAATCATTTTTTCCATTTTCCCAATGGCAAAATGTGTGTTTTCCTATATGAATCGCCCCATAATCTTTAATTGGGTGCACTTCAAGGCTGCCTTGTACCAGATCTCTACGAATGGGCGTATTTAATTTTTTGAAATTTTCAAACATACTTTTAGAATTACCTAAAACTGTATTATAGTCTAATAAACCGCCATTGTCTTGATACCATTCAAGGTCTTCTGTGAATAAGGTTTTTATTTTGTCTATATTTTGAGTATTGTAAGCCTCAAACAAAACACTGTCCATGTGAGCAATTTCATAGTACAAGGCTTTAGTTTCTGCTGAATCTTTTTGGGATTGAGCCGAGGCATTGCTTGTTAAAATAAAAACCAATGATAAAACTACGATAGGTTTTAGTGAAAAAATTGTTGATTTCATTATTTTATTCTTTTTTAATATCATTTGCTTTACTTTACTAAAGTGGAAGTAATTTTCGGATTTAACAGACCTCTGTGAAACCTCTGTGGCTCTCTGTGAGCGATTTTTTTTGCTCACAGAGAGCCACAGAGGTTTCACAGAGGTCTGACTTTCTCTTTAGCTTATCTCAACCATTCCTATTTATCCGATTTTTTTCATCATTCGCTCCACCGTCACGTCTACGCGCTTGTTGCACTTTTTGATTGCCAAAACGGTAACTGGCAGTTAAACGCACTTGTTGACTTTCAAAACGGCTACCCACTTTTATATCCAAATTTTGAAATTTCTGGCTACCACTGAATTTTTGCGTTCTGAAAATATCTTGCGCATTCAAGCGGATAGTCAATTTTTTATCCAATAATTGTTTTGAAATGCCCGCATTAATGGCATACATGGGGTCACCAACAAATAAACCTTGTGACGCTCTCGACACATACCAACCACTTACTTCTGCCGACCAATCTTTGGGCAATGTGAAACGATTTTGAATATTCAAGTTCAAAACAGGGATTTTTAAATCCAAATCAGCACCTAAAAACTCGCCTTGGTAACGGTTGACAAAGAAATTGGCACTGGCATTCACATTCCACCATTTTTTTATAGGTATAGGCATATTTAAGTTGACACCATAATTTTCAAGCGTTGCCACATTCTGTTTTGTAACGAAAGATTGCTTCAAAGCATCGTCTTGTTTCACAGTGAAAGTGATGGCATCGTCCGTCTTTGAATAATTTGCCCCAACCGTCATGGCTCCCATAAAAGTATAGCTGACATCAAAATTGTTGGAATACTGAGGGGTCAAATTCGGATTACCTTGTTCGTATGTATATTTATCTAAAAACTCACGGAAGGGATTCAAATCTTCATAATTCGGGCGGTCAATACGGCGGCTATAACCTACGCGAACAGAATGTTTATCTTTTTTACCCCATTTTTTCAAAACAAAAGCGGTTGGAAAAAAGTCTGTATAATGGCGTGTAAAACTGGTATCTGTGGTCACTTGATTGCCCTTGATATTCGTATTTTCAACCCGCAAACCCACTTGATAGCTGATGCCTTTTTTCAATTCTTGATTGAAACTGGCGTAAGCGGCATTGATATTTTCATCATATTGAAAATCATTTGTGATGTCCATATCCAATGTGCGGGTGCTGCCTTGAATATTGTAAAACTTAATATCATTGCCCGAATTGACATAACTTGACTTCGCTCCAGCCTCAAATTTAGCAGTTTTACTAAGGGGGTGCATGTAATCTACTTTGGCAGATTTTATATCAAATTTGCGTGCAATATTATTTTGCTGATTCGCATTGATTTCACCTGTTGAAGACACTTCAAAATTTTGTTGATTATCCGTATCAAAAGAGTAGCTATCGGCATCAAAAGCAATTTCACGACCCAATGAATCAAAAGTATGTTTGATATTGAAATTGGCAGAAACCTCATTCCATTTATCTTCTTCCATCGTTTTAGTATGAACTTCTGAACGAATTTTACCATCGGGGGCATAAATAGTGGTTATATTATCTTTGGACAATCCTTTGATATTGTTATTTCTATGTCCAAAATTGCCTGAAAACAAGACACCTATGGTTGTTTTATTTGAAATATTATAGTCAACGCCGCTTCGCCACGCATTTGAGATATAAGGGTTTCGGTTATAAGCCGTCTGTACGAATGAATCTGTTACAGCTCCTTTGCCATTGTCGGCACGGAAAATACGATTAATTTCATTTAGATTGAAATTCATACGGGTATTATAATTGTATGAGCCAAATAAATTCCATTTGCCATAGCGATAATTGAGGTTCAAACTGTTGAAATTTTTATAATAAACGCCTTGCCCATACGTGCTTGACACTTGCCCATTCAAACCATACAATTGGTTCTTTTTCATCACAATATTGATGATACCTGCATTGCCTGCCGCATCGTATTTTGAGGACGGATTGGTAATGATTTCAATTTTTTGAATCAAATTAGCTGTCGTATTGCGGAGCAAATTGGCTAATTGGTCTTGTGAAAGCTGAGACGGTTTGCCATCCACCATAATGCGCACACCATCCTTGCCACGCAATGTTATTTTACCTTCATTATCTACGATAACGCCGGGGGCTTTTTCAAGCACTTCCATCGCCGTAGAACCTGCTGCAACGATGCTGTTTTCAACATTAACAACCGTTTTATCAATCTGATGCTCGATGAAAGGTCGTTGTGCGGTTACAGTGACAGCGTTCAAAGTTTTAGTATCTTCAACAAGTTTCAACTCATTGACAGTCAAAGAATTGTCTAAAATTCTGAGAGCGGGTGACAGTTGTTTTTTCAGACCCACCTGTGCTGCCATAACATGATAAGAGCCGTTTTTAACTTGCTCAAAATCATATTTTCCATAAGCATCCGTCAAAGCGCCTTTTACTAAAACGGAATCTTTAGCATTGTGGAGAGTGACGGTGACAAATTCTAAAGGTGCGCCAGAAGCGTCAATGACGCGTCCAGAGATTTTACCTTGTGCAAAAATAGTAAGTGTTAAAAGGT
>JAYUQN010000816.1:0-7893 GCA_043756725.1 Saprospiraceae bacterium | reverse complement strand
CTGAGAGCTTGGCAAGTTGCATACAAAATTTATCTGATTTTTATAATAGAACCCGTTATAAAGCCAACGTCAAGACAGGAAAGTGGAATGATTGGGTCAAAGAAGCACCGTTTTTGGGAGACATTGCTGAAAAGTATGCAAAGGAGGGTATGGTACAATCTGGTAAAAAGGTAGAAATCCCTGTTGGTAAATTTACAGCCGACGACATTCGTCAAATACCATCAAAAATATGGGAGAAAATAGTCAAAGCCACTGAGCCAATTGGTAAAATGAAAATGCTAGCGGAAACCCGTAATATCCAAAACTTGATTGATGATGTCCAGTGGCAACGCCTTGAAAAAATGCGGGCTAATCCTAATACAGAACGTGTTAATATTAGAGCGATACCTGACCTAAAAGTAGATATAACGCCTCGTCAAAAATCGGATAAATGTTAAGAGATGATAACTCAAACCCTTATCAACTTACGCCAACAACAGCCTTTTTCAAGCAAAGAGACGGCTGTTTTGATTGCCCCAGCCTTGTCTCAAAAACGATTTGAGAGAGAACGAGACTGGGGCAAAAGCGCCTTAAAAAGGTTGTGGCAAAGACCCAATGTTTATGATTTTGTGTCACTGCAAGGGCGAGAAGAGTGGTCAGACTATGAAACGGATGTGGTTTTACCAACCTTTATCCACCTTACCACTTTAGAGCAACAGACTTCTACACGAGTCATTCCAGATATAACGTACAGTGAGTTCTGCGAAATCGTTTTATGTGGGCGCTATCAAGCTGTTTTTCTGGTTGCACATCACATTCAGAAAACTAATCTTGATGCCATTGAGTTTGCAGATGGTGCAAGACCCATTAATGAAATAACATCTTTTTTTTTACAACAAAAAGCTACTACCCACAAAGTTAATTTGCTTTTATTTGTTTGCCAAGGAACTGACTTGAAAGTGGATCTTTATACTCAATCTCCTTTACTCCAATCGGTTGCCGCTGCTGGTTGGAATATGCCTTTACATGAAAGCGTTCGATTCATCTACCATTGGTGCGCTTGTCTTGATGGCAAGCGCACCCTTATAGAAGCCTATCATCAAGCTATTGATAATTTTAAATAATCTTAAAAATCAAATCATGCAGCACTATCAAACAACACGATTTTTTATCTTAACAGCTCTCTTATGTACTTTTATAAGCGTACAATTGTTGTCACAAGTCAAAATAGGCTTTCAATTTTTAGCTAAAAAAGATACAATCTCCGCAGAAAAAGCTTTTACCAAAGATTTAGGTAAAGCAAAAAAAGCGATGGCGGCTCAATATGGGCTACTGCGTATCAGGGAAGGGAATACACAAGAATATCCAATAGATACCCTCCTCCTATTCTCTGATAGCCTGCAAACGATGCAAGCCAAACTCAGTAAACTATCCTATTGGCGAAAAAGGAAGTATAACAAAAAATACAAACTCACCCCTCAGTATGCTAAGATACTGCGGGATAAAATATTGGCAAAAACGGCTAAAAAAATGGGTGACGAATGGGGTGTTTTAGCCTATGATGATTTGGCAAAACAAAAACCGACTTTAGTTAAAGAGATGGGATATGCCTTGAAAAGAGCCTTAAAAAAAATTGTTATACGGGATTATGATAAAGCGTTTCATTACGAAACATTGCGCTCTGTGATTAAAAATCATGGGCTGATCATTCAAAATCAAAACCTAAGATTTTCGCAAGACTTTGAGGCGCGTTTGTCATCAAGTTTTATAAATCAATATGGTATTAGCCGATTAGGAGAATTCATTAAAGAATTTCCCCAACATGGTATTACAAGCGATTGTTGGGTTAAGGAGTTAATACAAGCCTATCAGCAATCAGGCAGACGTGGAGGGCTACAGTTTTTAAATCAATACAGGTTTTCAAAATTAGATATTTTTGTTATTTCTGATATTTTAATGCACAGAAATGAACTTGTTGATTTAGCCCCAGCGGAACAAGAACGTTTAGACGCTTTATTGCTCAATACAACTATTGAGCGGAGCTTATTACGAAAATATGACTCCGATACCTTATTTAATAAGACGTTGAAATACATAAAGTTAGAAGCGCCTTCTCGGCGTTCTTTCAGTGTACTCAAAAAAAGTATGCAACGCCTTGTAGATTCTGGCAATATTGTTTTAGCGACTTGGTTACTTGACAGTACAAAAATTTTATATAAAATACCAGAAGCACAAAGGGGCTGTGCCTTTACGATTCAGCTTTCTTGGTTCGATACGGTCAAAGCAATTTTACAACGACCAGATACCAATATTAGTAAAATACCTTTGAAAGCCATTAATACCGTGTGGGGACACGAGTTTTCACCTGTCATTTCTGCCAACGGTAAAACACTTTATTTTTGTGGCTCTGACCGCCCTAACATGGGCGATAATGATGGCGAAAAGGTCTTTGTTAGTTATTGGAAAGACAATCAGTGGACAACGCCTGTTTTGGTCAAGGAATTAGCCGTTGAAGGCAATCAATCTCCTTTATCCCTCACACCCGACGGGCTTACCTTATTGCTTTCTGTCAATGGCAAATTGTGCGTTAGCACACGCACCAATGGTAAATGGGCAACACCGACCCCCCTCAGCAGTATCAATGAGTCTTTTGCTTGGGTTGGTAAAGCAACACTCTCACCTGATTCTCGGGTGTTAATCTTTGAAGCCTCTAAAGATATTAATCCGTATTCCAGTACAGCCGATATTGATTTATATATGGCTTTTAAACAAGGCAGCACTTGGAATTTTTCAAAACCGACCCCTTTATCTAATAGCATTAACAGACCTTATACAATGGAACGCTCTCCTTATTTGCATACAGACGGTAAAACGTTGTACTTTGCTTCTGATGGTCACGAAGGCATGGGTGAAATTGATATTTTTAAAACAACCCGATTAGATAACTCTTGGCAGAAATGGAGCAAACCCTATAACATAGGTAAAAATTTTAATACAATTTATGACGACTGGGGTATGAATCTGGCTATCACAAGTCGAGGGGATTTTGGTATATTTTCTTCTAATTATAACCAATGGGATAACAATAATATTTACATAACAAATGTTCCGCAAGAAATACAACCTGAAAAAATGCAAGTCATTGAACTCAAAATTAAACAACCTGCCAATAAAAAAACGACTTTTTTAATGACTATTTATAACGCCAAAAACCAAATCATCAAACGAGATTCTGTGCGTATAGAGGATGGTCAAATCTTAGCAGCAATTCCTCAAGATTCTGCCCACCATTTTGTTATCGAAAATGACCAAACATTTCCTGTGAATGGTACTATTGCATCCGTTGCTTTAACTCTGGATACGATTAGAATGGTTGCTATTGCTGATATGTTAGATAAAAATGTAGCTGTTCCTATACCCAATATTGAATTTGATAAAAACAAAGCCGTATTAAGGCAGGAATCTTTCTATCAACTCGATAACTTAGTGCCTTTTTTCGCTAAAAAACCTTGGGTCATTACGATTACAGGTCATACAGACGACACAGGCGTACAAGAGCACAATACAGAATTGTCCCTCCAAAGAGCACAAAGTGTTGCAGACTATCTAAAAATAAAGCTGCCAGATTTAGTTATTCATATACAAGGCATGGGTTCGGCAAAACCCAAAACTACAGGCATAAGTGAAGAGGCTCGTCAAGCCAATCGGCGTGTAGAAATTAAAATTCAAAAGACGAAGTAGGTTTATTTTAGAGAGGCAGTAAAACGATATATTGTTTAACTCCCTATTAATTTAGGAACGCTTAAAAATTAACTTCCCGATTTCATAAGGGATTTGCTTGGTGAAAGCAGGAGTTTATTTTTTAAGCGTTCCTTAGTTATTTGTAACGACCCGAAAACCTAGTGCGTCATGTTGATATTGAGGCGTAAAATATGAGCGAAATTGTATTTGACATTGTTCGGTGTTTTCGGAAAACCCTCCCCCTCGATAAACTCGAGATGTACCACTTTGGGGACCACGAGGATTTTCTTTTATTATTTTCTCATTCTTAGCATCATACCAATCATTACACCATTCTGCGGCATTCCCACACATGTCAAATAAACCCAGTTCATTGGCTTTTTTAGTAGCTACAGAATGAGTTTGATTTTTTGAATTTTGAATATACCATGATACTTCATCAATATTATTTGACCCACTAAAAGTATAATTCTCAGTTTTTTCTCCGCCTTTGGCAGCAAACTCCCATTCTGCTTCACTGGGTAAACGATAGCCTTTACCGTCATAGTTGATAGTGAAATCAGTTGAATTATATAGAGATTGTAAGCTATTTTTTGTACTTAGCCAGTTGCAATATAAAATGGCATCTTCCCAAGTGACATTAACAATTGGGTGATTTCCTTTCCATTGCCAAGCTGGAGTTAAGGGTTCTTTATATTTTTTTGCTCTTTGGAAAAGAAAGTATTGCCAAACTGTAGTCTCTGTTTTTGCCATTTTGAAATCATTTAATTTATTCAGAAATACACCCCGTTCACCTATTTTAGTTTTAGTCATTGAATCTACCATAGTTGGATAATATCGGTCTTTTAAAAAAACAAAATATATTGCAGATGTTCTTTGTTGAATAATATTGCTTAACTCTTTATAATTCGGTAAGGCTCTAATTTGTAATAAACTCAACATTTTTACAGCAGCGTTGAAATTTTCTGTTTCTGTATAGAAAAAAGAGATTTCAATAATTCGTTTCTCTACTTCTTCCATTTGTTCTTTTAAGTTAATAGCTGCTTCACATTTTTGAAAAGTAGAATCGTAAGCTAGTTCTAAAATATTATAATCTATTTGAGAAAGTAGAAAGGTTACAGCTTGCTTAGATGTAATTTTAAGTTCCTTTAATGCCTTGTCAGTATTGTTATTTGCTAGTAAGGCTGCAAGCTTTTGACGATTTGCTTCACGAGCTGCCGCAATTTCATTTAGTTTTGCCGCCTCCGCTTCAGTTGTTTTGTGTTCGGCAATATTTTTTTGCAAAACGGCACTATCTCTTGCAACACGTGCTAAACTATCGCTTTTCTGTGCTTTAGCTGTCTCTTCATGTGCCTTGAGTTTTGATGATATTGCTTCTTTCTGTTTTTGGTAAGCATAAAAGCCCGCCAAAGCCGATATTAAAAATAATATGCTTGAGACAACTGCCCAAAAGGTTGCTAATTGTCTCCTGCGTTTTTCAATTTGAGCTTGTTTTTTTGCTTCAATTAATTCAGCAGCTTCTCGCCGTAACCGCTCTTGTTCGTACCGTTTCGCCTTGGCTTTCAATACAGGTGCAACTAGTGTATCATGACTCAATTCGAGTGCATAACCTTCTCCTTGTAAACGTGGTTCTTCACGTAACAAATGTTCATTGACAAGTATGCGAATGGTTTCAGATGAGAGGTTAAATTTCTGTCGGGCTATACCTTCATAGATACTCATGCGGTCTCCTTCTTCATTGCCTTTCTCAAAAATTAATTCATCTTCAATGAAACAGCGAGCTTGAATGTATTGAGTTGTGTTCGTTATTTTCGACAATGTATCATAATAAAAATTACCCACTATGTGTGTCAAATCGCCAAGAACTTCTGATGTAATAACTTGATTTTTGGCTTCTATTTTAGTCTCTACCGATTTACAGATAATTTGTAGTTGAGTAGATTCAATACGTTCTTCGCCAGTTTGAGTCAAGAAATCAATAATTTTTTGAACAGCAGTAGTATCATAATCAAAACAAGGTTTTATAAAATTGCGGTTATTATCATGTGCAGGGGATAAAATCGCCTCTTTCGCTCCGTCAATACTGAGGGGTGTCAATTCAAATGTATGTCGTTGAATGGTGGGTAAATAATCGTTCAAACTATTCAGCAAATGCGTTCTGTCACTCCGAATAGCCAAAACTACATGAACTTCGGGTGATTCACCAAGTAAACTAATTTGGTTTTCTGACAACTCGCAAGTCCCCTCCTCTAATTGCATTTCCATAACATTCATATAGCGTTGAGGGAGTTTAGTGAACAATGCTTCTGCCAGTTGTTGTTTAAAATCTTCTATTGTCCCTTTAGGATATGTGAATAATTCTTCAAATTGGTCAAATACCAATAATAAACGCCTACCTTGTATTTGAGCTTCTTTTAGGTCTTGCCATAGTGTTGATTCATTTTGTATCAACGTATCTAAAAATGTCGTTTCTGACCCGTAAGGAGCTATTGCCTTTCGTACAATCTGTTCTGGTGTTTGCAATTTGTCAGTTGCGTATGCTTGAAACCTTATAATCACAGGTATAAAATCACCAGTGTTTCGTGCTCTTGGAATGATACCTGCATTAAGTAAGGAGGACTTACCCAAGCCAGATTTGGCATATAAAACCACTAAGGGCTCTGCACGAATTATGCGATAGAGGGCATCGGTATCCTGTTGCCGTCCATAAAAAATACTTTCTTGCTCTGTCTCGAAGGGCTTTGCGCCCGGGTAGCGATATAGGGGCATTTGGCTCATGTGAGTAGGGTTTTGTAATGGGCTAAAAAAATAAGGATAGCCAAACGAATACGTTCATATTCTACATCTGCATTGGCTTGGGTAATGAGTTTTAGAGCAGTTCTACGTTCAATATCGTTCAATTGACTTTTAAGTAAGGTCAATTCGTTAATATCATCAGTTATAGGTTGATTGGCTTTGAAAAAATCTAATAAATCGTCCAAAGCAAAACGCAAATGCCCTTCCACGACCATATCGTGTAATTTCTTATGTAAAGTGGGTAGCGCAATCGCACCTCTTAATAATTCTGCTTCGGCACAACGATGGTATAATTCGTCTACAAAATCACCAATACTTTGCGAAACACAAGTGATATTAAAATCGTCAAGGCAAAAAGACCTTATATCAGCATCGGTATCAACTTGGTTTGCCGCATATTTCAATAAACTTTTGCTTTCTTGTGTATGTTGTTCCAAAACGCGCAACAAAAGGCGAACATACCATTTGTCAAAAGGGAGTCCTATAAAAATAAAATTATTTGCTCCTCGTATCTCTGATTTTAGCAGGGAAGACATTGAATTCCCTTCTGAAGTAGAGGTAAAGTAATCGAATAAATCATCATACGTTAAGACCAAGCTATTTCGCTCTTTTAAATCTCCAAAAAGATTATAAAGTAAGGGTTTCGATGCAGTAATTTCAGGCATTGCCTTAGCAGGTTGGCGTTTAAAATAAAAATCATAAGAAAATGGTAGCTTCTGTCTTATGAAGGCTTGACGGATTTGGTCATCAGGTGTGGCAGAGAAGATGATATGAAACGGAATTTGCGTAATTTTATCTAAAACCTTTGATACATGTTCAAACGATTGATTATAAAAACGTTTGATAGCTGAATAACTCAAAATTAATCCACCTCCTTTAAAATGAAATAATCCATCTGCATATGCTTTAGCATGAGAGCCAACAGCTTCTCTCAATAACACATCAAGATTTTTTCCATTGTGGTTAAAAATTTCGCCTCCAATAATTAGGATGGCTTTACTGTCTTGAATTGAATCCATAATAACTTCCCAAGCAATTTCATTGGATATTGAGGGAGCTTTTTGGCTAAACGTTTCGTTCATTCTATTATGTGTTTGTTTTTTATTGTGCTGTATGATTTAACAAAAGTAAAAAGAAAAATGTATTAAAATTCAAAAAACATAATAATTTTTTCATGAATATGCAGAAGTCGAAATCAATATTCAAAGCTCACGCCGCCCCAGCCAACGATGGCGAAAAATTCAGTGCAACATGGCTAACATGGTCAGATGAATTTGTTGAAGATTATTTGAAAGCAAAAGCCGATTGCAAGGGTATTTTACCAACCGTACAACTTGAATTTATAGAAGGTTTCAACGAATACAATTATTCTTATAC
>JAYUQN010000815.1:0-7920 GCA_043756725.1 Saprospiraceae bacterium | reverse complement strand
CCGTTTCACCCAGTTCGATGAATTTGTAGAGTTTTTAAATAAAAAGAATTTCACCTACGATTCTGAAAGTGAAAAACTCTTGAAACAACTCAAAGATGAAGCGACAAAAGAAAAATATTCAGCTGCAATTGATTCCGATTTGAAAGCCATTGAAACCAAAATCAAATCAGACAAAAAGAATGATTTGATGAAACACAAGGATGAAATCATCAGTGAAATAGAGCGTGAAATTGTTGCCCGTTATTATTTTGAAAAAGGACAAATAAAAATAGGCTTGCGAAATGACAGTGAAATACAAGAAGCCATTAAGTTATTAGATGATACTGGGCGTTATAAAGCCCTTTTAAAAAATAAATAATAGCTTTTATATATAAAAAAAGCGGTTCAAGTATAACTTTGAGCCGCTTTTTCTGTAGTTGCGAATTTATTCGCAATATTGAAAATAAAAGCCAAATATTCATGTCCTACATTTTAAATATAGAATCCGCCACCGACATCTGTTCCATCGCCATTAGCCAAGACGATAAGGTACTCGCTTTGCAAGAGACACAAGGAAACCATGCAGCGAAAATGACCTTGATGATTGAACATTGCCTTAAAGAAGCGCAATTGCACATGCGCGACCTCTCAGCCGTTGCGATAAGCAATGGACCGGGTTCTTATACTTCCCTAAGAGTAGGGGCTTCCGTGGCAAAAGGCATTTGTTATGCACTGAATATTCCCTTGATTGCGGTGGATACCTTAGAGTCATTGGCTTTAGCTGCTTTTACGGCGTTAAAAGATACAGACGCATTCTATTGCCCCATGATAGATGCAAGGCGTATGGAGGTTTGTACGGCTATTTTTACTTACAATACTGAGGGGGTAGTTTTGCAAGAACCCATGAAATCGTTGGTTATTGAAGAGGATAGTTTTAATAAATATTTTAAGGAAAATAAACGAATTGTGTTTTGTGGCAATGGTGCAGAAAAATGTAAAACAATTTTAAAAAATGATAAAGCTATATTTTTTGATAATATATGTAGTTCTAAAAATATGATACCCTTTAGTAAAACATATTATGATAAACAACAATTTGTTGATATAGCCTACTATACACCCTTTTATATGAAAGCCCCTAACATCACACAGGCTAAGAAAATACTCTAATATGTCAAAATTTATCAATTACAATTAAATTACATACCGTTTTTTAGGTATTATTCAGTAAATATGTAAAAAAAAGTGGTATTACGCAAAAAAAAAATTTAAAACTGATTGTATTTTAAAAAAAGACTTGTATATTTATACTGATTTTCAAGACGTTACCCATAGTTACATGAGTCTATACTTATATTTGGCATGATTTTCAAGTATTATAAACAATAATTATTAAAAAAACTACATTTATAATTTTTATTTAATTTGCTATTTAAATTACACACTTAACTCATCATTAAAAAAAAGCATAGATATGAGAAAGCAAAAAAATGAAACTGTTGTTCTAAAGAAGGGCAAAAAGGACATTGAATTGGACTACGCAGAACTCCGCAAAGCTGTTTTAGTTTTACGTGCAGTTAATCACAAGCTTCGCCAGCAAATCATCGACCTTTTGGAAGAGAATGAAAAAATGACTGTAACCGACTTGTATATCAAGTTGCGTCTCGAGCAGTCTGTCGCATCTCAACATCTGGCTATCCTTAGACGCGCAGGCGTTGTAGCCACTGAGCGTAATGGAAAATTCATCTACTACAGAGTAGATAAAGAAAGAATCAATCACATTAGCCGTCTTGTTGAAGAGTTAACAGAGCACGCAGGAAATTAATTTTCTACACTCTTGTTTTTGCAAGCAAAAAAGCTGTTATGCCCTGCATAACAGCTTTTTTTGCATAAATCTATACCTTTTTTTCGGTATTTTGAACACAATTATTTGGAAAGAATAAATAAAATTTGCATATTTGCTTTTGTTAATGAAAATCTAATTAATCAATCTACCGCAAAGACAGATTCTCTATGAGGAAAGCAAGAGCTCAGATCAACAACGAAAGACTGCAGGTATCGTCTGACATTCTGCGTGCGCTCGCGCACCCCCTGCGGATGAAGATTCTTGAATTTATAGACAAGAATAAGACGATTAATGTGAATAAAATCTACAACACGCTGAAATTAGAGCAGTCCATTACGAGTCAGCATCTAAAAATTCTTCGTGCTTCTGGTTTGGTTCACACGCATCGTGAGGGGAAATTCATCCATTATACAGTGGACTATCCGAAACTGGTAAATGCCATGAGAGCCGTGGATGGTTTTCTTGACGGAGGAAGACTGGAACAATAAATTTTATCCCAACTTTAAAGTAATGAACATATAAAAAGCTAAGGCGGTTGACAACCCCTTAGCTTTTTGTGATCGGGCTAAAGTCTTCATGTTTTAGGAACACTATTGAAAATAACTAAGAAAATAACTGCCATTTTCATGGGAAATGGAATACTTTCATCCATTTCATCTTCAATCACCCAATCTCGTGGGTCATTTGAGTATTCCATGAAAATAGTCATTTTGCCGCGTTTCCCTTCATCCAGTGTCCATTCTTGAAAATTAAGACCAAAGCGGCTTTTCAATTCTAATGAAACACTGTTATCCGTCACACGCCAAAAACGAGGGTCGTTACTCCAAACCTGTTGCATCGAAATTATCTTATTTTCGCCCCTAAGTTCCCATAGTGAAGGGTCTTTGAGCCATTTGGTCTTAATCGTCCCCGTTTTTTCACCCACTCGGTAGCTCCATTGCGTCCAATCATCTGGTCGTTGCCACGTCATTGTCAATGAACCTTCTGTATTGTCATCGTCTGTTAAAATATCCCATTCTACAAAAGAATCGTTGAATTTGGCGGAAGCTCCTGTTAATATTTGGGCGTCTGTTTCATAAAACAGAAATAAGATGATAAGTATGAGCAATCTTTTCATAGAGTTATTGTATTTTGATGTAAAATAAAAACGTTCATACCCCCCTCAGTATTATGGAGTATGAACGTTCAAAATTAAGAAAAAATATAAAACCCTGCCCGTTTTTTAAAAGCAGTCTTTTATTTTAAAATGGTAAATCATCATCGGCAGTTGCTTTCAATGGTTCATCTTTAAGTGAAGGAAAAGCATCATCCGTTGTAGGTGGCGGCGGGGTGGATACAAAAGCCGCTTTAGCCGTTACTTGTTGCACTGGTTGAGCCGAAGTTCCATCGGGCTTTTCTAATCGCCAACAGTTCAAGGTAGTGAAAAACTTGCCTTGCCATTCACGTCCGCGCAAGTCAAAATGCACTTTCACTTCTTCGCCTTCATTATAACTATCCAAAAGCTGACAACGCTCTTGTAGCAATTGAAATTTCACCATTTGTGGATAATTGCCATCCATCACTTCTATGACAAATTCGCGGGCTTGAAAAGTGGGCGATTTACTTTCAGCCGCAAACTTTTTATACATTTTTCCTACTATCTCAAAAGACATTTTCTATAAAATTGAATGATAAACGATGTGTTTTTTATTTTTATTTTCTCGCTTTAGGGTTAGGTGTTTCTCCCTTTAGGGTTGGGGTAGGCACAAAATTAATTATTTTTCAACAAAGCGCCATTGATTTTTTTTATTAAACTCGGACCTTCATAAATCAGTCCAGTATAAATTTGAATCAAATTAGCTCCTGCCTTTATTTTTTCAAGTGCACTCTCTGTTGAATGTATGCCTCCCACTCCTATTATTACCAAATCCTTCTGTCCTTTTTTTCGCAAATAACGAATTACTTCTGTAGATTGGTCTTTTAAAGGTTTCCCACTCAATCCACCTGCTTCTTTACTGAGGGGGTCGTTTTTCACCTTTTCTCTTGAAATTGTGGTATTTGTAGCGACTATTCCTGCCAATTTTATACTCTTTACTATTTCTAAAATATCATTTAATTGCGCTTTGCTCAAATCAGGCGCAATTTTCAACAAAATCGGCTTTGGTTTTTCTTTTTTGAAATTCAGATATTGCAAGTGCTGAAGCAACTGTTTCAACGGCTCTTTGTCTTGAAGCGCACGTAAATCTGGTGTATTTGGGGATGAGACATTAACGACAAAATAATCTACATAGTTAAAAAGTTTTTCAAAACAGATTTGATAATCCAAATAGGCATCTTCATTGGTTGTCATTTTATTTTTACCGATATTGCCACCGATAATTACCGAATTTCTTTCTTTAGAGTTTAACCTACTTTTCAATTTGTCCACCAATTTATCCACTCCCTCATTGTTGAAACCCATCCGATTTATCAAAGCATCGTGTTCAGGAAGGCGAAAAAGTCGCGGTTCTGGATTACCTATTTGCGGCTGTGGCGTTACTGTTCCGATTTCAATAAAACCAAATCCCAAGTACGGAAGGTTATCTATATATTTACCATCTTTATCAAACCCCGCAGCCAAACCGACAGGATTAGGAAATGTCAAACCCCAATACTGTTTTTCTAATTTAGGGTTTTTCAAGACATACAACTGTTTGAAAATCCATTTTACCAAAGGCAGTGATAATGCAAAATTAAAAAGCGACATCGTAAGATGATGCGCTTTTTCAGGACTATATCGAAAAAAGAAAGGCTTTAAAAGCGACTTATACATAATATGTTAATTGATTAACAAGCTATTTTTTAACACGATCAAAAAGTATGTAAAGATAAGAAAAACGTAGATGTTTATACGTTTCATTATTCTCTATGGCTGATTATTGGTGAAAAACAGAGGTTTCGCCCTCTTTTAAATCTATGAAATCAAATATTATTGGTTTTTATTGTGCTTTTTTCTTAAATTCACTAAAGTTTGTTGAAATACTCAAATGATTCATGCCCCCAGCAAGGTGTTGTTTCCCCAATCCATAATCCAACCGAAATTTATTGACTTTGAAACCGAAACCTAATGAAAAACCAGCTACACTGCGGATATTGTTCACACTTAATTCTTTACGCATTTGGTGGCTATATCCAACTCTAAAACGAAAGTTTTCATTTTTACCTAAAACCAATTCACCACCTACATTTAGATGTCTGAAAAAATTGTCTAACTCTTTGGATATGCGGCTTGGCTCTGTCGGAGCTTCACCAAGCAAAGTTATTTCATTATCTAAAGGATTATCATAGCGCATATTCCAGCGATTGAGATCGTGTAGCACAGCCGAAACCCGAAAAGGTGCTTTTTGCAATTTTTTAGTAAAACCGATTTGCACATCTAATGGTACATCCTCCCGTTTGCCAGCGTAGGTGGTAAGTTGCGCACCGATATTTTTGAAAACAACGGTTGCACCAAATTTTTTAGTGTCATTCCAATAAGCGCCTGCCAAATCAGCAACTAAACCATTGGATTGAAAGGCTTCTAATTGCGATGAAATATATTTGATATTTAATCCAGCCGATAGTCGCTCATTGATTTGTCGCCCTGCACCCAAAGTTACTGCGTATTCACTGGCTTTAAATTCACCTTGTATATTGCCAAATTCATCTGCTTGCTTGAAAGTGCCATAGTTGATAAATTGCATACCGCCTTGAAATGTCATTTTCAGTTTTTCAACTGCATAGCCATAGCCAAAGTAGCCTGTTGAAATTTTACCCAGTAAAAAATCGTGGTTGTAGGTCAAAGCATTGTGCATTGTGCTGTTGAGCAAAGCGGGATTCATAAAAGCTAAAGCAATATCATCATCTCGTAAAGATATTTGGCTGCCATTTAATCCTGTGAGTCTTGCAGATGGTTTTTGTTTCAAAAAAGCATAGACATATTGACCGCCTATTTGTGCCGAGGCTGAAAAATAGGTGCCTATACTGAGGGGTATGGCAATAAGTAAAGGACAACGGACAATTGACAATAAATAATGGCGTAGTAGATTTTTTTTCATATTGATAGTAAAATTTCAAGTTCATTGAAAATGAAAAAGGCAAAAAGCAAAATTAGACATTGCTTTTTGCCTTTTTAGCAAATAATGTGAAATAATTAGAGTTTTTTTATTGAATCTTTTGACATATCACTGCGCCAAGTCGTGAAACACGCGCCATTGTCGCATTGCATTTCCTTCGTCAGTTCGCCTTTATCGTCATAGATTTTCAACAAACCATGCTCACGTTCGTTGGCATACGTGCCTTCTGCTTTGAGTTTGCCATTTTCATGGTATTCAATAAAAGGACCGTTTTCGGTATTATTTTCAAAATGGACAATTTCTTTGATATTCCCACTCGGGTAAAAAAACTTCCATTTTCCACCCATAACACCATTTAGGTATTGTCCTTCCGATTTCAAATGCCCATTATCGTGGTACGATTTATAGGCTCCTGAAAAACTACCCACAGCATCAAAATTGCGGACTTCTTGAATTTGCCCGTTTTCATAATAGAATTTCTGTTCGCCTCTCAAAACCCCATTTTGATAATGCGATTCTTCAAATTTACTACCACTGGCGAAAAACGTTTCATGTAAACCGTCTTTCAACTTTGTTTTTTTATTAACTGTATAGCGTTCTATTACACGCCCACTTTCATCCTTATTTTCAGTGACTTCAACCGAACTACACTGACTAAAAAGGAATGTTACAAAAAATAGACACAGGACTTTTTTCATGCGCTCAAATCTAATTTTATGACTTTTTAAATATTATAAGTAAAACGATATTTGGACGTAAAAAATTATAAAAGGTGAAAAATTTAATATTCTTTGCCCCCCTCAGTATCTTGCATTGAAATTTAGTGAAAATGATAAAAACGCAAACAGAAAAAATACGTAACGAAGCCTATCGCTTAGGTTTTGAGTTTATGGGTATCGCCAAAGCAGAACAAATGGACGAAGAAGCCCGTCATTTAGAAGCATGGCTTAATCAGGGTTTTCATGGCAAAATGAGTTATATGGCAAATCATTTTGACAAACGCATTGACCCACGTAAACTTGTTGAAGGTGCAAAATCTGTTATTACGTTAACCTACAATTATTTTACGGATAAAAAACAGGAAGATACCGAAGCCCCCAAAATTGCTCGATATGCTTATGGAAAAGATTATCATTTTGTGGTAAAAGATAAATTGAAGCAGCTTTTAGATTTTATCCAAACTGAAATTGGTGAAGTGCATGGACGGGCTTTTGTAGATTCTGCGCCTGTTTTGGAACGTGATTGGGCTAAACGGAGTGGTGTAGGATGGGTTGGTAAAAACACCCTTCTCATAAATCCGAAAGTAGGGTCATATTTTTTTTTAGCAGAATTGATATTGGACTTAGATTTGATTTATGACAATCCAATGAAAGATTATTGCGGACGCTGTCGCAAATGTATTGATGCCTGCCCAACAGAAGCCATTTCACCACAAGGCTATATTATGGACGGCTCTAAGTGTATTTCGTATTTGACGATTGAATTGAAAGATGAAATCATCCCCCCTCAGTATAAAGACCAGATGGAAGGTTGGATGTTTGGTTGCGATATTTGTCAAGAGGTTTGCCCTTGGAATCGGTTTTCAAAACCACATCATGAAGCCCAATTTGAACCGCATCCTAATTTGACAACTATGACAAAAAACGATTGGACAGAAATTACTGAGGACGTTTTTAATGAAGTATTTAAAAAATCAGCTGTAAAGCGGACTAAGTATGAAGGTCTGAAACGCAATATAGATTTTTTGAAACCATAGGGTTTCAAAAAGTAATTAAGGGAAAATGTGTCATTTAAAAAGTATTATAAAATATTTTGAACCAAATCCAATGAAAAGCGTTACTTTTGTAGAATCTTTCTAAATAAGAAACGCCTTAATAGCCAAAGTTTGATTGATTCATCATTTATAATTCATCATTAAAATAATATGGAAGCAGTTACGAAAACGCCGGTTTTGTTATATACCGAGCAAACACCGAATCCCGAATCTTTGAAATTCGTCACCAATCGGATGTTGTATCGTGG
>JAYUQN010000814.1:0-2952 GCA_043756725.1 Saprospiraceae bacterium | reverse complement strand
CCTGATTGTTTGACGATGTCATCTGAAATGGTTACCATTGTTCGATATTTTTCAACAAAAATAAGATATATAAATGGTTTTTCAAAGTAAAAATACTGCTCCGTAGGAGTCCCTTTGGGTAGCGGGTCATTCCACCAATATCACAGCCGAGATAGGCGGTACAATATATTGCGTCCCCTTAAAATCACTCAACCCTTTTTCTGAAATCTTATCCCCATTCAAAACGACCTTCCATTTTCCTTTTGGAATATCAACTGTTTTCATCGTGTAATTAGCATTGAAAAGCACGACAATATTTTTCCATTTATCGCCTACGGCTTTTCCATTCAAAGTATAAGCAATAACACCCAGCCCCCCAGCCCCCAGAGGGGGAGTCAAGAATTGCAGGTTTTTAGCTATCAATTCTGTAGAACCCATGCGGAAAGCGGGGTGATTTTTACGCAGAGTAACAAGGTTTTTATAGTAAGTGAAAACCGTATTGTAGCGCAATTTGCGAGACCAATCCAGTTCATTGATGGCATCGGGTTTGTCAAAAGAGTTCTCTTCGCCATTTTTTGTTCGTAAAAACTCTGTGCCTGCGTGTAAAAACGGAATGCCTTGCGACGTCAAAACGATGGCTTGCGCCAGCTTGTGCATCTTAATTTTATCCCCCTCAGTATCGTTGGGGTTTGAGTTCAAAAGCCTATCCCAAAGCGTGTGATTGTCGTGACATTCTGCATAATTGATGCACTGAAATGGCTCGGTTGCCCAAGCTTCTTTAGAATAATTGACCTTTGAATAATTCACTTGCGGATGCTTTGTGGCGGCAACAATACCAAATTTTATACTTTCCTCCATGCCTTTTTTACCACTCACAAAACCGCTATCGGGCTTATCAAAAACACTGCCTTTCAAAGCGTCGCGCATATCATCGCTGAAAGCCGCAATTTTATCCAAACGGTGGGTATATTTTTTCAAAGACCGTTGATTTTCGGGTAGGGGAGAGTCACCCGAAGTCCAACCTTCGCCGTAGAGAACAATATCGGGTTTTATTTTATGCAATTCCTGTGAAATTAAGTTCATGGTTTCAATATCATGAACGCCCATCAAATCCACTCTGAAACCGTCAATATGGTATTCTTCCACCCAATATTTCAAACTTTCAAGCATAAATTTCCGCATCATCGGACGTTCCGAAGCCGTTTCATTGCCACAACCCGAAGCGTTTGAAAATTTATTATCGGGCGTCATGCGATGATAGTAAAATGGCACAAGCTGATGAAAATAGGATTCCTCGCCAAACATGGTATGGTTATAAACCACATCCATCACCACGCTCAAACCCGCTTTGTGCATCGTTTGAACGAGTTGTTTAAACTCCCGAATCCGCACTGAACCATCAAAAGGGTCAGTAGAATAAGAACCTTCGGGCACATTATAATTTAAAGGGTCGTAGCCCCAATTGTATTTTTTATAAGTCTTATCCGTTGCATTTTGAATTTCATCTACGGTGAAAAAATCGTAGCTTGGCAAAAGGTGAACGTGCGTCACACCCAACTCAACGATATGGTCAAGCCCTGTTGAAATTTTCACCCCCTTGCCACCTAAGGGGAGAGTTAATTTAGTACCTTTTTCAGTCAAACCCAAAAACTTACCTTTGTTTTTGATACCCGAATTAGCCGCAATAGACGCATCTCTAACGTGCAATTCGTAGAGAATCACATCGGTTTTTTGCATTAAACTTGGGCTTTTATCATTGTCCCAATCTTTAGGATTTGTGGTTTTTAAATCCACGACTTGCGCCCGTTTGCCATTAGCCCCCACGGCTTTGGCATAAATATCAGGCACTTCTTCCATCGTTTTACCTTCCAAAGTTGTGACTTGATAGGTGTAAAACTGTCCTTTTCTATCGCCTTGCACGGTTTTTTGCCAAACGCCATTCACGGAATCCATTTCAATTTTTTCAATCAAATCATTTGCCCCCTCGGTCAAATAACCTCTTGTATAAAAACGCAAAGTAACGTTTTTAGCGATGGGCGACCATACTTTGAAGGTGGAGGATTGAGGGGTGTATATTAAGCCCAAATCGTTGCCATTATAGGCGGGATAATCTTGGGCGATTATAAGTTTTGAGAACATGAGAAGTGATAAGATGGTGAATATGATTTTCATTGTTAAATATTTTCTTAATAGATTAAAAAATTAGCAAGGCATAATCGCAGGATGCGGTTCTCTTGGGTCAATATAATAAGGTTTATTGGCAAATATACAAGGGCGGAATGTAGAAAGGGCATCTAATTTACTGCCTCTTTCTTTTTTTAAATTGGTAATAAAAAGGAGTTTTATAGAAGAGAATTCATATTTCAAATCATAAAATAAGTCACGATACCTATCATTCAAGAAAAAATCAAAAGTATCTTTAAATTTTTTACGAATTTCTTCAAGTTTATAAGGTTTTAAACTTTCAATATTTTTAAGTTCTACCAACGTTAATTTATATCGACCATCGTGACACAACTGAACTATTAGACAATCAACGCCTTTAGGATTAGGCGCAATATTTTGATTAAAAAACAAATCTACTTTAATGACCAAATAGTCTGTTACTAATGGGTCAATACCTATTTCAATACCATTGTCTTCACATTCTGAACGAATATAAGGTTGTAAATCTGGGTTATTTCTAATGTCTTCTAAAAGCATAGAATGTTAATAGTTTTGTTCGGATAGTTTTAGACGTTCCATATAAAGCTCTTCTGCCACATCTGCAAAATTATTGTCTTCTATACCAAATTCATCCACAAGCATAGATTCTTTATCTACATAACTGCCTTTTTCACCCATTTTCATGTGCGCAACAGATATAGTATTAAGGTCAATTTCTTTTGCTAAAATCATATTGCTCAATTTGTTGAACATATAATTGCTATGAGAAGTCATGACTATTTTTAAGCCTTTTTTAGCCATTTCAGC
>JAYUQN010000813.1:0-2954 GCA_043756725.1 Saprospiraceae bacterium | reverse complement strand
GGCTTTTTAGACCCACCCAGAACAGACATCAAACACGCCATGTTAAGTTGTCGAAATGCAGGGATAAAAATCGTGATGATAACAGGTGACCACCCTTTGACAGCACTCAATATTGCTCAAAAAACGGGTTTAATAGACGAAGATGACCAAAATGTGATTACAGGAAAAGACCTACCCGATGGCGATACACATACAAAAGAATGGCGAAATAAGATACTTTCCACTGCCGTATTTGCCCGAACCACGCCCAAACAAAAATTAGATATTGCCGCCGTTTATCAAAAAGAACGCAATATTGTTGCCATGACGGGCGACGGTGTAAATGATGCACCCGCCTTGAAAAAAGCCGATGTGGGTATCGCTATGGGCATGAGAGGAACACAAGTGGCAAAAGAAACGGCTAATATTGTGGTAAAAGATGACTCTTTTGCGTCCATTGTCAAGGCAGTGGCACAGGGTAGGGTGATATTTCAGAACATTCAAAAGTTTGTCATTTACCTTGTTTCCTGCAATTTGAGTGAAATTTTCATTGTCACCACTTTGGGTTTTATTGCCCCTGCGTCCACTTTACTGCCCTTGCAAATCTTGTTTTTAAACATGGTAACAGACGTATTTCCAGCCTTAGCATTAGGCTTAGGGAAAGGCGACAAAACAATTATGGAACAACCGCCCAAAGACCCAAAAGCCGATATTATTTCAAATAGAAAATGGCTCGATATTACACTTTATGCTATTATTATAACCGTTTCAGTCATGGCAGCTTTGTATTATTGCAAACAAATTATGAAATTAGACAACGAAAGCGAAAACAATGTGGCTTTTATCACCTTGGCTTTTTCACAACTTTTTCATGTATTCAATATGTCGTCCGTTGGTTCAAATGTATTTGTGAATGACGTGACTAAAAACAAGTTCGTGTGGTTAGCCATTTTGATTTGTACGGGTATTATGGGGCTTATTTATCTGGTGCCACAAATGCGTTTGGTATTGGGTTTGGTAGAGTTGCCTGTGAATGTGTGGCTTGTGTGCATCGTGGCGAGTTTGTTGCCGCTTTTAATTATTCAGATTTATAAAAGGGTTTTTGAGAGGTGAAAATGCTTTTATACTGTCCCAAAGGACTCCTATGGAGAGGGGGTGCTTTATAAATAATCATCATTAAAAAGATACCAGAAGATACTTAAATCCAATAAAATATTATTGACATTATGAAAAAAATACTTGTAACAACCGACTTCTCTACGAATTCAAAAGCGGGTATCCGTTTTGCTATTCAATTAGCGGCTCAAACGGAGGCTCATCTGGTTTTTTACCACGTCCTTCAAGAGTTGAGACCTACAACTTGGAGTCAAGATAAATATAATCAGTATGCCGCTAATGAAATTGAACGGCATCAGATAATGCTGCAAAAATTCATTGAACCCCTGTGTCAAAAATACACGCTGCCGCAGACAGATTATACGTGTATGGTAGAAACAGCAACAGATGCGGTTGGGCAAATCATTTCTTATGCTGAAAATATAAAGGCAGATTTTATTTGTATGAGTACACGTGGTGCTGGAGCTATAAAAAAGTTTTTTGGTACCAATGCCTCTGCACTCATTACTGCGTCCTCTGTTCCTGTAATTGTTGTTCCGCCTACTTATCGTCTTAAAAAAATTATTAACATTTGGTATGCGTCCGATTTAGAAAACTTTGAGAAGGAACTTAATACTGTTGCCAAATTTGCTGCGCCCCTTAGTGCAAAGATTGACGTTATCCATTACAATCATTTGCTATACACAAAAGAAAGTACGAAGAAATTAGAGAAAATAGCCGCAAAACATCAATCAGAAAACATTGGTTTTCAGTTCAAAAATTTTGAAGTTGAGTATTCTTTAATATATAATTTACAAAAAGCTATTAAAAAAGCCAAACCTTCTTTATTGGTATTGTTTACAAAACAAAATAGAGATTGGTTTGATAGATTGTTTCTATCAAGCAAATCGGCAGAAATGACTTTTGACACCACCATACCTTTGGTTATTTTTAGGAAAAATGACAATTAATATACGTATTCAAACAGGTTTTTAAGTATTGAAAAAAATCATCTTCGCCAGCCGTTATTTCGTGCTGATAGCTGTCATAGGCTTATTCATTTCCAGCATTATGTTATTCGGAATTGGGGCGTATCAAATCGTAAATATCATCATTTCAGTATTCTGGCGCAGCATAAAAGCGAAGGATACGATGATTGATTTCGTTGTGACAACCGACATTTTTTTACTCGCTGTGGCATTGTATATCATGTCGCTCGGCTTGTATAGTTTGTTTATTGACCCAACCGTAAAGATGCCTGATTGGATGAAAAGTAATGATTTGACCGACTTAAAAAAGAAGTTTTTAAATGTCATTATCTTGATTCTCGTTGTTGATTTTCTCGGAGAAGTGGTGAATTGGAAAGGCAATGCGGAAATTTTACAACTCGGCATAAGCATAGGTGTTGTTATTGCAGCAACTGCTTATTATCGCATAGCTACAAATGAAAAATAAGGCGATTAAATAGTTTCAAAATTGCTACAATTCTTTTCATTGGTTTTTACATTGTCAATTGCCTTTTGGCTATTGGGTTTCATCGTTAATAAAATAAAAAACAATATGAAAGGATCATTCAAATTAGGCAATGTGGCTGGTATTGGTGTATTTGTCCATTGGACATTTGCCATACTCATTGCCTATATCATTTTCAGCAACTACCGTTCGGGGCATAATGCGGAACAAATAATGTGGGCAGTTATTTTTATATTGAGCATATTTGTCACCGTTTTTCTTCACGAACTCGGTCATGCCCTTGCTGCAAAACGATACAATATCAAAACCACAGATATTACCCTATTACCTATTGGGGGGCTTGCACGCTTAGAATCTATACCCGAAAAACCCCGAGAAGAATTGGTGGTGGCAATTGCGGGTCCTGC
>JAYUQN010000812.1:0-7948 GCA_043756725.1 Saprospiraceae bacterium | reverse complement strand
CAAGTGATGTTAAATGATACTTTAAAAGGCAGTGTTTCGGTGACAAATTTAAGTAAAATTACCTTAAACAATATCACTTTAAAAGCGCAAAATCTTCCCGCAGGAGCCATTATTCGTTTCGATACCCTTCCTGTTTTAGAAGGTATGCAATCAGCCACTATCAAATACACTGTTTTAGGCACACAAGTTACCGCTACTCGAAATTTTCATTTCATATCATTAATGGCTGAAAGTGCTGAAAAAACAAACCAGAAAGTAAATGCTTATTACTTCTGTTTAGCTCAAAAAGCCAATTTAGCAGCCAATATTGCGAGCATTAAGACAAGCGTTTCCCAAAATAAGTCGAGGATTTTTGAATTTAAAATCTTCCACCAAGGTCAGGGTGAAACGGGTGAAATAACCGTCAATATACCTAAAGTTGATTGGCTTAAATTGGTCAGTAAGCAGGTCGTGCCTTCTATGACTTCAAGTGATACGTCGTTGGTTATTGTAGAGTTTATACCTACTACAAATCTACCTTTCAATACCCCTGCAAAAGGTACAATTCTTATAAATGCTAAAAACAGCGACCCCCTCAGTATTCCGTTCACGGTGGAGAAAGTTTCAACGAATAAAGGCGGTTTGATAGTGGATGTGGTGGATAATTACACCTATTTCACAGCAGAAGCGCCGCACGTAAAAGGCGCAAAAGTGACAATCAGCCACTATTTTACAGGTCAAATATATGCAGAAGGGATAACAAATGAACAGGGATTATTCAATGCCGATAGCCTGCCCGAAGGAACTGTACGCATCAGAGTACAAGCCGATAAGCACGAAGGCTATGACGGTATCGCCTACGTTTCGCCCGGCTTAACGAACAAAGAAGTGGTATTTATCGCCTATCAAGCCATATCTTTTTCATGGGATGTAAAGCCAACTACCATTACGGACGAGTACACCATTGATTTAATTATGCGCTTTGAAACCAATGTACCCGCGCCTGTTGTCGTGATGGAAATGCCTGATAGTTTGCCGCAGATATTGGGTAATGATACCTATTCTTTCTTTGTTACTATGACCAATAAAGGGCTAATTACGGCGCGTGATGTGCAGTTGCAACTCCCCTCAGATGCTGAATATGAATTTGTTACGCTATATTCTACAAGTGATTTATTAGCACAACAAGCCATTCAAGTGCCTGTCACGATGAAACGCAAAGGCACAAGCCCGAATATTATTGCTAATGATACCAATAAAATAGTAGCTATTTCTCGCTTATTGGGCATAGAACCACCTTCATCACCCAATGGTGGTACGGGTGGTGGAGAAGTTACTTTATGCGCTGACTTTGTAATCTCCTCTTTCTGGTTTGAATGTGGTCCCGAAAAAAGATTACAACGTACAGCCAAAAGGGTTTTATATGAAAAAAGGGCTTGTATAACTGTAACGATACCTGACCCACCTATTGGTGACCCACCACCGCCTCGAGACCCTGGTATTGGTGGCAATGGTGGATGGAAATGGCCTGAATTTGAAATACCCACTATTAATGTTAATATTAGTTGTAATACATGTTTAACAAGTTTTGGTTCAGTGGCTCTTAATTGTGGAAGTTTATTACCACATACCAGAATCCTAAAATTAGTTAAAAAAGGAGTAGATATAGTTAATTGTGCTGTAGAACAAACAGCTAAATCTTGCCTTAGCACTGCCTTAGATTTTGGTGTTCCAGCACTTCAAAAAAGCGAAAATCTAATCATTGCCTATTTAGAGAAAAAACTACCTACTGGGTCGAAAATACCTGTGAAAACAGCTGTGAAAATTACTACAAGGGTAGGATTACCAGTCATAAAAACGCTTTGGGATTTTTATGAATGTGGTGAATCTATTTTTAACAGTGCTGAAACGTGTGGCTGGAAAAAGTCTAAATCTTCGGGGCTTAATCCGAATGGTAATTTAGAATTACGCAATGATAAAAACTTTCCCAGCATTTTACAAGAGCCATTAGATAATTTAGTCGTCAGTTTGGATGCTTTCCGTGCTGTTAGAGAGATGGAAGTCATTTATTATGGGGCATTAGTAAATAATGAAAATGTTCATTTATTTGTTAAACTTGTTGAACCGTATCTATTAGAAGAAAAAAAGATTAATGATGACCAAAGGCGGCATATTTTAGCAGAAATGGCAAACTATGATATTTCACAGGCTGATATGAATGCTTTTATTAATAAATTTAATGCAACCTTTGATGCGCGAATTGCAGGTGTTTTTGCACCAAATGCGACTTTCCCAAATATTATAGATAATGTTAAATTAGATTCTCTTATTTCTATCGTTCAAAAAGCCACTGTCTATGCCAATGAAAAAGGCTACTCAAACATTGAAGAGATGGGCGATAAAGCCTATAATGACATCGTTCGCCTAACTCAAAAACAATCTGACCCTAATGAACCAACAGCCCTAACACCTGTCTGCTCTTCCGTCTCTCTCAACATCAGTCAAAAACTGACCATGACCAGAGAGGCTTTTGACGGAACATTAACGGTCACCAATGGCAACCCCGATAATCCTATTCAAAATTTGGGTTTAACAATACAAATCTTAGACGAAAACGGCATATTAAGCAACGATTTATTCCAAATCAATACATTGAGTACCAAAGTTTTAACGACAATTGATGGTACAGGCGTATTAGCACCAAGCAAGTCAGGAACGGCAGTGGTGCGGTTTATACCGACAAAAGAGGCAGCGCCTCATTTCCCTAAAACTTATTCGTTCGGTGGCTATATTACTTATAATGACCCTTATACGGGTACTAAAGTGACCTTGCCTTTGATACCCGTTAAATTGCAAGTGAATCCAAGCCCAGATTTGAATATGCATTATTTTATGCAGCGTGATATACTTGGCGATGATGCCTTGACACCTGCCATAGAACCCATTATCCCTGCCGAATTTTCGGTCATGATTGAAAACAATGGCTATGGGGCAGCCAATAATGTTGTGGTTGAATCGGCACAGCCTAAAATCATAGAAAATGAAAAAGGGTTAGCCATTAATTTCAAACTCATTGGCTCAAATTTGCAAGGGCAACCTGCTCAAATGGGCGTTACGAATATACCTTTTGGCACTATCGAGGCGCAAAAAGCGAAAATTGGTCAATGGTATTTTACAAGCGATTTATTAGGGCATTTTACCCAATATGAAACAAAATTGGTGCATAATAACAGTTTTGGCAATCCAAATTTGAGTTTAATATCAGGTGTGCGTTTGCATGAATTGATTCGCAGCGTGTCCGTTTATGGTGGTGCAGATGATAAAATTGATGATTTCTTGGTCAATGATAGCCCTGATGTGGAAGACAATCCCGATGCTATTTATTTATCGCAAGGCAAAGTGGTATATGATGTATTCAAAGCCCAATCTGCCCGATTTGTAGGGGATATTCAGCAGCCGACTTATACGAATACGTTCTTTATGCGTCCGTCTATTTTAGGATGGAATTATATCAAATTAGATGACCCGGGGCGTGGCAACTATCAAATTATCAGCGTGGTAAGAAGCGATGGGCAAGTTATTCCGTTGAAAAACGTGTGGTTGAGTCCTGTAACGCTTACCGATACCCGAGCGCCGATTTATGAAAAGAAATTTCATATTGTGGATGATGTAAAAACACAAGCGGAAGTTTCTTATACCGTTACTTGGAAAGCCCTGGACCAAAATCCACCTGCCATTATTAGTATAACAGGGCAACCGACACAAGTCAGTTCGGAACAAGTTAAGGAATTGATAGTAAAATTTAACAGACCGATTGATGCCACCACTTTTAGTATTGAAGATTTGAATTTATCGTTACAAGGCGGTGAAAATATCATTAATGCCAGCGTGAGCATTTCGGCTATTGACTCCGTAACGTTCCGCATCAATCTTAGCAATGTGACAACGGGCAGTGGCTACTTTGTTTTCACCGTTCAAGCGGCTGCTATTAGCGATAAAAATGGTTCATTCGGACGAGAAGGTAAACAAGTCACTTGGACGCAGTTCCTATCTTCTACCGCTACGGTTGCTTTAACGCCTTTGACCGAAGGGGCTTTAGACCCACAACATTACACAGGAATTACGCTTACTTTTAACAAAAAAATTAGACCCCTCTCCATAGGAGTCCCTTCGGACAGTATCGGGGCAGTTCAATTGCTCAAAAATGGCGTTTTACAATCACTTAGTGCAGCAACTTTGACCAAAATTGCTGACAATGTATATGAGCTAAAAGGCTTTGGCTCAATGACTTATCCCGAAGCGGGCTATGTTTTCAACATAGACATGAGCAAAGTATTGGATACTTTGGGCAATAGTGGCATAGGCACACAGGAACTAAAATGGACTGTCAAAAGAACAACTTCTTTAGCGATTAATAACCTAAATATTACGCCCGATTTGGGCTATTCTAATGCGGATGGTATTACGTCCACTTTGCAATTGACCACTGCTTTCACGCTTACTGAAAATGCGAAAGATGTTATTATTTATCAAAATGACAATGGATTAAGAAGGGTTTTGGCAGTTTTGGGCAATAAAACGGCAGGAACAGTTTCTGTCTCAATTGACTTAAATTCAGGTGGCAATACGCTTATTGAAGTTACGGCAAAAGACAATAATAACAGTGAGATTGTAGCGCAAAAAGCTTTGTATATTGATGAAACCGCTTTATCGGCTACGTGGTCTTTAATTTCCAATCAAATTTTAACAAAACATCCCGATACGCTTGTTCTTCGATTCTCTGAAAAGGTATCAAATACTCCCGTAGGGACAAGTGAGGGGGTAACTGACAGCGTGTTGCAAGTTACTTTCAACAATAATATTTTATCAAAAGCAGGTTTAAGCCTTCAAAGACTGTCAGATAGTGCTTTAATACTGAGGGGGGGGCATAATTTGCCTAAAAAATCGGGAACCTATACCCTCGGTTTTGATGTGCGTCCTTTCAAAAAATATAGCAGTGGTCTGGCTGGAAATGATATTGTCTTTGTATCATGGACTTTAGAAAAACCGAATCAACTTCCTGTTGCGGATGCAGGAAAAGACACGCTTGTTACTGTTCCAACACAATTATTTTTAGACGGGTCAAAGTCCATTGATTCCGATGGCGATAGCTTGACCTACACATGGTATCCGCCAACGGGTATTGTTTTGGATAATATCAATAGTGCAAAACCGTCGTTTGCCGTTACACCTGCATTGCAAGACCAAACGCTTTCTTTTATCTTGTCTGTGAACGATGGTAATCTGAGCAGTACCGATGTGGTGAATATTAGAGTAAAATTAAATTTGACAGAACCGTTCTCTATTGTGTGTAACAACCAAACCATTCAATTAAATGAAAGTGGTATAGCTACGTTGATGGTAAATGATGTGGTGACTATCACGGATGTCTCAAAAGTGGATTCAGTTTTATTGAGCCAATCACTTTTTAATTGCACACATCTCGGCGCAAATCAAGTGACGGTTACGGCAACTATGAATAAATCAACCGTGCGTCATACTTGTACAGCAACCATTACGGTTCAAGATAAAATTGCACCTAAAGCTGTCTGTCAAGATATAACTGTGAGTGTGCCAAATGAAGGTACTATTACCATTAATCCAAGTTTGATTAACAACAATTCGAGCGATAATTGCGGTATTGACTCCTTTATTTTAAGCAAAAACACCTTCGATTGTACGAATATTGGTGAAAATAGAGTCATGCTACGGGTAAAAGATAAATCGGGCAATACCTCTGAATGTTCTGCTAAAATCATTATCGAAGACAGAACTGCACCAACGCTTGTTTGTAAAGATTTGAATTTGGTAATAACCAATTTAGATACCGTGTTCACACTCAAATCAAGCGATATATTGACATCTTCTACGGATAATTGTGGTATTGAAAGTTTGATATTAAGCAAAACGCAATGGGATTATGAAAATATTGGGCAAAATACCATTACCATTGTGGCTAAAGACAAAGCAGGCAATATCAGCCAATGCGCATCAAAAGTGACCATTGAGGATAAATCGCCAAGCCCTTGCGTTTTTAGTAGCATTTACGCACTTGGCGGTCAAGAACAAATCAACGTTTGCGTAGGCGATGGCAAAAAAGACCCTGCTCAATTGACCAATACCCTCAACCGCATAAAAGCATACTCTTATGCCTTGACGACTGCTGATTTTAAAATTATAAAAGTGTTCACCGATGCGAATATAGATTTGGAAACCCTTCCTGCTGATGGCGTTTGGATTTGGGGCTTCGATTATCGGGGTACAATCATGGCGCAAGCGGGTGAATCGGTATTTAATGCTGCCTTTGGTTCACAATGTTGGCGTATATCCAAGACAGCAGTGAAAATAAACCGTACAACGGCAAATGCAGGGACAGTGCAAACTGCCGATGGCAAAGACAGCTATTTTGCTTGTCAAAGTGACCCATACCCAGATTTTATCGGCTTTATGAATGTCAACGCAAGTAATGCCCCTTATGTGTATTTGCTTACAAATGAGTCGAATAAAATCTTAGAAGTTATCACACAAGGGTATTTTGAATTTACCAACTATCCTGCGGGTAAATATCGCGTGTGGGGCTTGTCTTACACAGGGCGATTGGGCAATATTGACGGTAAAAATGCAGCAACGGATGTGCTTTCAGACGGGTGTTCCCATGTTTCTAAAAATTTTATCACTATTGGCGTAGGGTCGGTACAGCAAAGCACGGTTTCTATTGTGGGTAAAAATGATTATTATTTCCCAATTGATGACAATACGAAAGCGATTGTTAAATTGACGTATTCGCCTACAAATCATACGAATTACGCCTATTTAATGCTCAATGGAAGCCAAAACATCATTCAAATTTTCAAAGATTCGGTTATCAACTTGGCGAATTTACCACAAGGCAAATATTTTATATGGGGCATCTCCTATTTGGGTGATATAAGTGGTTCAATCGGTAAAAATATGTGGGGCGGTGGCATTGCCACAGGCTGTTATCAGATGTCTGCAACAGCTATTACAGTGGATAAATACACCCCTGCAGCCCTCAATCAGCCTTTGGGCAATGCCTTGAACGGCAATAACAACATTCAAATACAAAATAGAGGAGAACTTGCGGATAATTTAGATGTGGTTTTACATCCCAACCCTATGTCCGACCAATTGCAAATTGTTATCAACGGCAACAATGAACAACCGATTACGCTATCCCTTTCTGACGCTTTTGGCAGGCTGGTGTTTCAACAAAAAGATGCCCAAAGCCGCATGGAGATAAATGTCAGCAATTTTGCCAATGGTGTGTATATTTTAACGGCTAAACAAGGCGATAAATTTGTACAACGGAGGGTGGTGAAGGCTTCGGGGAGGTAATAAATTTTTGTCATTCAGAAGGAATCTCTTTTTGTCATTCAGAAGGAATCGCTCTTTGCATGTTTTGCAAATTCCTACTGAATGACAAAAAGCATTCGCCGCTAAAATTGTCAAAGAGCCATCTTTTTCATCTAAATTCTAATTAACTGAAACTTGATTTTTTTGAGCAAGACGATTTTTTTCAATCATTTTAGGCATATATTGTTCATCATCGGTGACACCTTCCCAATATAATTGGATGCAATAGCTGGCAAATAATCCTTTTAATACGGGCGTATTATTAGGAAAAATAGGCAAAAGTATAAATGATTTATGTTCTGCATTTTCCAAACGATATTGTTTGGTTACGTCCTTGAAGACAGGACGTTTTATATCTACAATATTTTTTTCGTAACCCATTTCTGCTAACAAAGATAGCCATTCTCCGTAGGTGGGTTGTATTTCTTTGTATAAGTTAAATACAGGCATTATGAATTTCTATTTTTAATATGACGTATTTTAATTATTTCTTCTTTATTCCAAATTTGAAAAACAGGTATTTTAATGCGTACAAATTTACTAATTTTTTTCAAAT
>JAYUQN010000811.1:0-2957 GCA_043756725.1 Saprospiraceae bacterium | reverse complement strand
ACCGTTCTATCATCGGTAATGCAACACCTAACTATATCGGTGGATGGAACAACCAATTCAGTTATAAAGGCTTCGACGCGAGTATATTCGTCAATTTTGTAGTGGGCAACGATGTCTATAACGCCAATAATATTGAATGGACGGACGGTAGTTTTCCCAACACCAACCTGATTGTTAAAATGCGTGACCGCTACCGCTATGTAGATGATAAAGGTGTTTTAGCCACTACGCCCGAACAACTCAATGCCCTTAATGCCAATGCTAAAATTTGGTTTCCTGCGGCGGCTCAACGGTATTTCGTAAAAAATACGGACATTGAAGATGGTTCCTTTTTGCGTATCAACAACGTCACTTTGGGCTATACCTTACCTACGGCTGTGGCTTCAAGGTTGAAAATGCAAAGTTTCCGTATTTACGGCACGATTAACAATTTGAAAGTCTTTAACAACTACTCTGGATACGACCCCGAAGTGACGGCACGCAATTCTGACCCATTAACACCGGGCGTTGATTTTGCAGCGTATCCTCGCGCAAGAGTGTATGTTTTAGGGATAAATGCCACGTTTTAATTATTAATCATTAGTATTCACAATAGTTCGGTAATTTTTTGAAAATAGTATCAAATTAGACTTTTTTGAAAAATTAAGCAAAATATTGTTTCGATATTTTAGCCATAACTTTGACAAAGTTTGGAACTTTGTCAAAGTTGTGCTGAAAACAAAATTTTATTTTCCTCTTAAAAAATTACCGAACTATTAATTCAAAGGATTATGATAAAATGCGTAAAAATTTTCCGTTTACTAAACCGCCAAACCGCCTGCACACACCTCAGTATTTTTATTAAATTTTAAAAAATTTTAAGATGAAAAAATATTCAAAATATATTATAAATAGCCTTATTATAGCCTTAGTGGGTTTAACAACCCATAGCTGCAAAGACTTCATGCAAGTCGAACCCGTGTCGCAATACAACGTCAGTCAAGTTTTTTCTGACGTTTCTAATGCATCTTCAGCCCTTATAGGCGTATATGACGAACTCATGGGCGATAATGGCTACGGTATTCGTATCAATATGTATTATCCCTACGACTCGGACGAAATAATAGTATCGGGTAATATTGACAATGGACGTAGAGGTGTCGGGCGTTATCAATTATTATTGAGTAATGCAGAAATTCGGAATCCGTTTTTGCAATTGTATCGCGGCATCGAAAAAGCCAATTTATGCATTGAGCAAATTCCGCAAATGGAATTATACACAAAGGGAACGGCTGCCGACCAAGCACAATTGAAGCGTTTGCACGGTGAAGCCTTAGTATGCCGTGCGATTTTCTATTCTGAATTGATACGCAACTGGGGTGATGTGCCTGCGCCCATGGAACCCGCCTACAAAGCCACAGACCTTTTTTACCCACAAGCCAATCGTGATGAAACCTATGATAAACTCATAGCAGACCTCAAACTTGCCAGCGACCTCCTACCGTGGCGCACTGCTGTGAAGCGTGATGAGCGTTTTACAAAAGGTGCAGCTAAGGCGTTGAGAGCAAGATTGGCATTGCATCGGGGTGGTTATTCGCTTCGTACTGATTCAAAAATGATGGAACGCCGAGCCAATTACCTCGATTATTACAAAATTGCCCGTGATGAGTGCGCTGAACTTATGGCAGAGCGTACCCAACATACCCTCGTACCAACGTACCCCGCTATTTGGCAAACTTACGTTACACGCTTTACACCTGACCCTCAATACGAACTCATTATAGAGTTGGGCGCAGGTGGCGGCAACGGCAATACCGATAGCCGTATGGGTAACTACGATGGACCTTCGCTCAGTAATGCAACGCGCTATGGGGCGGGTGGTGGTGGCATTATTCCGTTACCCAATTACTATTATGCTTTCGATACACTTGATACGCGCCGTGATGTGACGATTACCAATTATGCGGTTACAACGGCAACCAATGTGAAATCTACCCGCCGCTTAACTGAACTCAATACAGGCAAATATCGTCGGGATTGGCGCAACCCATTATTGCCGGGTACTGTGTTAAATGTAGGTTACAACTGGGTGTATTTGCGCTTTTCTGATGTCTTATTGATGTTTGCCGAAGCTGAGAATGAAATAAATGGTAGCCCAACACCTGCCGCTATTGCTGCTTACGAAGAAGTCCGAAAACGGGCTTTTGCGGCAGCTAATGCATCAAAAATTGGCACTACACCTACAACAAAGCAAGGCTTTTTCGATGCTATTGTCAATGAGCGTTGGTTAGAATTTGGAGGCGAAGCCATTCGTAAATATGACTTAATCCGTTGGAATTTATTAAATACAAAAATTACAGAAGCACGTCAAGCCATTTTAGATATTAAAGATGCAAAAGGTAAATACGCAACCGTTGTGCCTGATACTGTTTGGTTCCGCAATGTCGGTGAGGAAATTCAATTTTTTCCCGAAACATTGGGCACAAAATACCCTTTCCATGTGCTTAAACAAAAACCTAATCCAACAACAGGTTGGTCAGCTTTGGTGTGGAGAGGTCAATTGTCACAAAATATCATTGACAGTAAACCCATGAATACGGGTTTTGCCGCTTTTTTCACGCCCAACAAAAGCGAATTGTTTCCCTTCGATCAAGCCACTATGGATGCTTATCAAGGGAAATTGAAGCAGAATCCGAATTATTGAAATATAAAAGTATTAAGACCTTGAAATATACCCCCTCAGTAAAAAGTCCTCCAAATGATTTTGGAGGGCTTTTTTACTATGGTTTATTTTTTAGAAAGCCCTATCTTTTTTACTGCGAGATATTTCAAAGCTAAAATTTCTTTGTATATTTGTTTAAAAATCACCATTGTAATAATTTTTTATACATGATAACATCCATTGAAGATTTAGACCCAAACGCCACCTATACCTTTGCCGATTATTTGACATGGCAGTTTAAAGAACGGGTTGAGAT
>JAYUQN010000810.1:0-7959 GCA_043756725.1 Saprospiraceae bacterium | reverse complement strand
AATTAAGAAAGCGTTGTGCCGAAGGCATCCCTTTTGCCATAGGCATTCCTTCGGAAGGGAAAAATCAATGCTTTACAATTTTGAAAATGATACTTTATTATTTTCACGTTCTTAAAAATAAAATTGTATGACTTTCATTCAAAAACCACCTTCCCAAAAAAAACAGGCAGGTGAAAATTCGGTTTCACAAATTCAATATTTGACCAAGTGAGATAATGCGGGTCGGGCAGTTTATCACCACATTTATAAAAATTCGCCCGACCTGTTTTACCTGATAACGATAAGGACGGATGGTGCGTAAAAACGTTCAAAGGAATTGCCAAAGTCATAGTCCAATCAATGGTTTTATCTTTGGTATTATTATTCAAAGTGGCTTGAAATTGTATTTTACGAATCACATTTGCGGGCAGTCTTTCACGGTTGTTGCGTTCGGGTCCAAAGCCCATTAACATTGTACCGATGCAATTACACTCAATATTGTAATAACCCTTTTCATCAAAATTGATAAAAAACTCGACGCAGCTGTCTTCATAAACAGCCCCGTTGCTTTCCGTATTCATTGCACGAATGGCTTTTTCTGAAACATAAAATTTCAAAAAAATGAACCCCTCAGTATGAGCTATTGCAAAGCTTACTTTAGGCATGTAAGGGAAGGTCGCTTGCCACGGCGTGGTATTAATTGCTATTTTTTTCAAACCATCTAAAACGGTTGAAATATTATTCATATCTTTATAGTGCAAAAGACTTGCAATATTGGGTACGGATAGTGATTTTGTTGCCATAAAAAAGGTAATTTTATTTCAGCAAAGTTAAGCCGTTTTTGAAATTTTGTACTTTTACATGATTTTTTTTACTATAAAATTAAAAATGAAACGCATTTCCACAATCGCTTTTTGCTTTGTTTTCCATAGCCTCTTTGCTCAAAATTACTTGTATCTGAAAGCCAATCGTCTTTTTGATGGTGAAATGCTGTATGAAAACAAAGGCATTTTGATACGAGATAATAAAATTGAAACCGTTGATTTTCAAGCCGTTATCGAAAAAAATTTGCCAAGGGGGACAACTGTTTTGGATTTTAAAAATGCCACTTTATTGCCCGGTTTGATAGAAGGGCATTCGCATTTGCTGCTCCACCCTTATAATGAAACGAATTGGGACGACCAAGTTTTAAAAGAATCTCGAGCAGAACGCATCGCTCGTGCAACCGTTCATGCTGAAAAAACGCTGATGGCAGGTTTTACAACTGTGCGGGACTTGGGTACTGAGGGGGCAGATTATGATGATGTCGGCTTAAAAATAGCTATCGAAAAAGACATTATTAAAGGTCCGCGCATGATAGTGGCTACTCGTGCTTTGATTGCGACAGGCAGCTATGCGCCCAAAGGTTTCAGCGCCGATATAGCCGTGCCACAAGGTGCTGAGGAAGCAGATGGGCACGACAATTTGATACAAGCTGTGCGCCGACAAATAGGCAAAGGGGCTGATGTCCTTAAAATTTATGCCGATTATCGGTGGGGTTTGCGCAGTGATGCTCAACCCACTTATAGTATAGATGAGATCAAATTGATTGTAGAAACCGCTAAAAGCAGTGGTCGCCAAACGGTGGCGCATGCGGGTTCTGCGGAGGGTATGCGTCGGGCTATTCTTGGCGGTGTTGCGACTATTGAACATGGAGACGCTGGTACGCCCGATATTTTCAAACTCATGGCGGCTCAAAACGTGTGCCTTTGCCCTACCCTTGCCGCAGGCGATGCGGTGAGTCAATATCGCGGCTGGCGCAAAGGCATTGACCCCGAACCTGAGCGTATTAAAAACAAACGGGTCACTTTCAAACAAGCGCTCGACGCGCGCGTGAAAATCTGTATGGGTGGCGACGTTGGCGTTTTTTCACATGGCGACAATGCCCGCGAAATGGAAATGATGGTGGATTATGGCATGTCGGCTTTAGAAACGCTCAAATCTGCGACCAGTATCAACGCCGATGCGTTTAATTTTGATGATAAAATAGGGCGTTTGAAAGCAGGGCTTTTGGCGGATATTATAGCCGTTGAAGGCAATCCGATAGAGAATATTAAAGATATTAGGAAGGTTGTATTGGTGGTGAAAGATGGGAAGGTTTTTAAAAAATAATATCTATAAAAACACAACATGAAACCACCCAAATTTCATAACAATTAACTAACACCGTCATTTATGGCGGTGGCTTGAAGCATAAGAGCTATTTTGGCTTTAGCCGTGCAACTTTCTAAGTAAAAAAGTGAGCGGCTAAAGCCTTTTTTCATCTAATACCTCAAGCCACCGCCATATATGACGGTGTTAGTTATTTGTTATAAAGTTTGGGTGGTTTCATGTTTATCAAATTTCACTTAAAATACTGAGGGGGGTCAAAACTGATAACACCTATCCTTTTTATTGTTCTTCGATTGTTTAGGCATCGAGGCTGTTTTCTTTTTTTTACCGAAAAATAGGAAACCTGATTTTTTACGGTCAAAATGCGTCGAAGCAGAACGGTGTGTTCTCGTTGAAGGGGTTCGAGTATTGGCGTTGAAAGCTGCCAAATTATCAGCCATCCATTTTTTATTGGCTGTGTGTGATGTACTGTTGGCTTGTTTGTTTTTATCAAGAGCAGTAGGGTAGATTTTTGGCTTACCCATTCCTGTATTATTTGAAGAAGAAACACGGGCTTCTTTTCTCGTTTTCTCAGAAATATTAGGATTTTCATCCGTTTTATCGCTTTTTTCTTTAGTTGAAACGAATTTTGCATCAGGCGTTTTTTCAGAAGGATTAGCCTTACCCTTCATTTTTTTCTCTTTTCCCTTCGTTGAAATAGGTTTTTCGGTTGTGTGTTTTTCCGAAGATTCCCTTTCTTCTTTTGAAGCAACAACAACAGGCGAAGGATGCGCCCTCTTCAATGTTGTTAAAATAATAGGAAGCGTCTTAGGCTTTGTACTCACGATGAGTGCTGGCGAAGGCGAAGGCGGTAAAAACGCAGGTGGTGGTGGACCGTTGGAAATACGCACCACATCGCCTAAACCATAATCTCCTTCTATCTGAGATAAAACCTGTTCATCCGTCGCTTTTTCTGCTTTGTGGATTTCAGTTGTATTGGCATACGTTTTATCGGTTTTAGTTTTTTTCACCACACCGGGCATATTTTGAGCAAAAGAGAGACTAAGGGTGAAACTTAAGCTCAGCCACAATCCTGTTTTTTGAAAGCACAGATAGTTTTTCATAGGTCTATGGTTTGTTTTTTATCAAAATGCACCCGTCACCCGCCGAGCCGTTTTTTCCAATTTGATGATTTTTTCATAGAGGTTTTTATCCTCAATAATCTCTTTGAGAGAGTATTTCCAAAGCGGGTCTTCTTCGCTAAAGCCCGTTATTTTCAACTCTGTCCGTCTGTTCATCTGATGGAGCGATTCATCACATTCTGACCCGTCGGCACAACCATAGAGAATTTGCGATTCGCCATAACCTTTCCAAGTAATATTGTCTCTGTTGATACCGTGATTGCTAACAAGATATTGAACGGCAGCTTCAGCACGTCTGTCTGAAAGCGAAAGATTGTATTTATCTGAGCCGCGCACGTCTGTATGCGAGCCTAATTCCACTTTTACTGAGGGGTTATCTTTTAAAAATATGGCTAATTTGTCAAGCACTTTAGCCGCATCTACACGAATATAGGATTTATCGAAATCGTAATAAATGTTTGGAATAATGAATTTTTTACCAATTTGAATAGAATCTAAGTCAATATTGCCGAGAAAATAACCCAATTCATTGTTATGTGTCATCAAAGCCGTAACATCAGGTTGGGTGACGCCAATGCCATTCAAGCACATAATGCAACCATCTGTACCCACATAAGCCTCTATGCGTTGATTGATATAACCTGGCTTCCGCACAAGCACCGTATAGTGATTGCCTTCATTGAAGGGAAAGTTAAAAACAGATTTAGCATTGTTGGGTATGGTCAACTCCTGCTCTTTGGTCGTATTGTTATAAATTTCAACTTTGCAATCGGGCAAAGAATTGATAGGCGTGTGTACTTGCGTTTTATCAAAAACCGTGACATCAAAAACATAACCCGGCTTGTTTTGAATGGTTAAATCATGCGATTGAGTCGTTTCATCCAATAAAAAAACCTTTTCAGCCTTGAAATAAGTAGATTTTTTACATTCCACAAGATACCGCTCTTTTTTTGGAACAGCTATTTGATAATGCCCATTTCCATCCGTGACGGTTTGTGCAATGGAAACTTTCAATCTATCGTCATAGACTGTCACCACAGCATCTGGCAGCAGATTGCCATTTTTTTCATTTTTAATAGTTCCTTCTATAACAATGTTGTTGAAAGGAGAACTATTGTTCTGTTGAGCGAAAAGGGAAAATGGCGTAAGAAAAAATAAGTAAAATGATAGTGTAAATTGGTTCATAGTAAAATTTGTTGATTGTTCACGGAATGTGCTATTGAAAATATCAATAGGCTATTTAATATGTTGTGTCCGTTTAAAATCTATTTTACATTAAAACAGGTGGGTCAAACGTTTTAGGAAAAAACGTAGGGTGTGTAATGTTCATAGGATTTGACTGCAAATGTATTTGCAAAAAACAAATAAGTCAATAGTCAATATGAAATAAGCGTTTAAGTTTTGTTGAAATGTCAAAAAATACAAAAAATGGGGTAAGGATAGTGAACTTACTGAGGGGGTGTTTGTAAAAACTTACCCTAAATCTTGCATGAAAAAAAAAGTGTAAACTATTTCTTGCTGTAATTTTTTGTGTGCACTCGGGCATTTTTCATAATAATCTTGTTAAAAGTAGAGACGTTGCACTGCAACGTCTCTACAATTGCCCCCGAAAAATTACAGAAACAACTATTTTTAAGGGAAATGAAATATCCCAATTTTTTGGCATAAAGAAAACAAACTACCCTTTAAAAAGACGGGCACAAAAGCTCGTCATTGTCATAATTGCCCAAATAAATGAGCGAGATTTCAAAAACATTTTGCGAACGGCGGTAGTTTTTCAAATTGGGCAAATTTAAATCGTAGCTCAAACCCAATAAGACACCATTAAATTCTAAACCACCCATCACGACGACGGCATCGAGGTTAATACCATCAATACCTTTCACAGGGCGCACCCAACTGCCAAAATGCAATGCTGTATTATATGTTTTATCAATATTAACTCTGAAATTCGTACCCGCGTTCATCGTCAAATGTTGCCCTTGCATAGAAGCCATAATGCGGGGTGACATAAAAAGCGTGTGCCCTTTGTTGATTGGAAAATTCATAGCCATTTGCAAAGAATAGCGCATACTGAGGGGTATCTTAGGAAGCTCGTCGCCTTTATAAAATGACACATTGGGGCTGTTGAAATGGTGAACAGCTGCCCCAATAAAAAGCGAAGTCTTAGGTTCAAAAGTGGCTGTATAATTTAAGCCACCAGAAAAATCGGAATAGCCGAAATTGTTTTCGGGCAATCTTTCTTCAGTTGTTCCAGAAAACTTATCTGTTCCATTCCACTGGTCTTGAAAAGTTAAATTTTCATAATTGACATTGCGCTGCGTTAAGCCAATTTGAAAACCTGCCGAAAGGTATTGCGTGCTTTCCAAGTCCAATGTTTTATGATAGGCTCCTGAGATAGCAATTTGAGTGGTCGAAAAATCAAGAGCATTGACTTTGTCTCTAAAAAACAATAGCCCTACGCCAAGGCGATCTTTACTGACATTGCTTCTGAAAGGCTCGAGCCGAAGGTCGGCTCCAAAGGAAAAAGTTTGATAAGGTTTTTCTAAAAGCCCGCGCCATTGGTCACGGTAAATACCGCCTACCCGATATTTTCCATCAAACATGCCCGTAAGTGCTGGATTAAGCGTCAAGGGAGAAGCATAAAACTGCGTAAATTGTCGGTCTTGTGAAAATGCTTTGCTAAGACAAAGCGAAAGCCATGCTAAAATCAGTATTTTTTTCATAAATTATGTATTCCAAATTTCATGCAAAAGTATAAAAAAAGTGAGAGAATGATAGTTATTAACGGGAATAGATACAATGATTTGAAATCAAGGCATCCTTATCGTTAGAGAAAAAACCTATTTATCGAATTTTCTTTTATTTCTTAACGGTATTTCCCTAAGAGTTATTATTTTTGAAACAAATTTAAATACCAGCTATACCAAAACTGTATGAATAATCCAGCAATTTGCCATTTAAGTGTTATACCTGTTCGTGCCGAAGCTACTGATAAGGCTGAAATCGTGACGCAATTGCTGTTCGGCGAGATGGTTGAAATATTAGACATTTCAAAAGCAAAAAAAAATTGGTGCCATATTCGGTGCGATTGGGATGGCTACGAAGGATGGACGGATATACGGCAATTGCGGCAAATTAGCGTAGAAGATGCAACGAGATATAAAAATGACTATGCCCTTTGCCTTGACCATACCGCCACTCTGACCAATAACGATCACTTTTTGCCCATCACTATGGGCGCAACTTTGCCTTGTTTTGATGGTTTCAATTGCGTTTTAGATGAAAAACATTATACTTTCGGAGGGCAAGCCATGCTCAATAAAAGTACACCTGCTCTCAGAAATGGTGATATGATTGTCAAATTAGCACGGCGCTATTTGTATGCGCCCTATCTCTGGGGCGGGCGTTCTCCCTTTGGCATAGATTGTAGCGGTTTCACACAAATTGTTTTCAAAATGGCTGGCTTGCGTTTGCGTAGAGATGCTTCACAACAGATTGAACAAGGGCGTTTGATAGATTTTGCGGAGCAAAGCCAGACAGCAGACCTTGCTTTTTTTGACAATGACAAAGGAAAAATTGTGCATGTCGGTATTATGATGGAAGGCGGTTTTATCATCCATGCCTCTGGGCAAGTGCGAATAGATAAATTAGATCATTATGGCATTTTCAATGAAGAGCGTGGTATTTATACCCACAAACTGCGCCTCATAAAAAGATTGCTTCCCGATGTTGAAAAAAATATTCTTTTGCAAAATTTTGAGATTCAAGTTGATGTTGCTGAAAATCAAATGAGTATGTTTTAATGATATTTAAGATATGTTAAAGTCGTTAATTTGGTTAATTATTTTTTGTAAAATATTTGTTTAAGGTGAATGTTTTGTTAATTTTGCGAATAACATCACGAGCTTTTATCTAAAAACATCATGCAAGGCGATAAAAAAATTACAAATTATAATCACTTAACGGACGACAATCACATTTCAACAGGCGCTAATATTCTTTTTACATCTTCCCGACTCATGCTTTTTGTGTCGAGTCTGTTGAAACCTTATAAGCTAACATTTCAACAATTTAATGTCCTCCGTATATTAAGGCATTCTGGGTCTCCTATTCCCATCAAGTTTATCTCTGATGCCATGATTGACCCCTGCTCCAATTGCTCTCGATTGATTGACAAATTGTCTAAAAAAGGGCTTGCTCTGCGCCTTGACCCCGAAACGGACAAACGCGTTGTCAATGTTACTATCACAGAATCTGGTATCAAATTGGTGGACTCAGCCGCTGCTCAACTCTTTATCCAACATAAAAAAAAATTTGATGTTTTTACAGAGGAGGACTTAACGCTCTTAAACTCAATTTTGGATAGGTTGAAAATAGTTATCAACAATTGATAATGGAGCTATCTGAATGGATATCATCGTCGGTTTAGTAAACGCAAATTTTTTTTTTTCAAAAAAAAAATTTGCGTTTACTAAACCTATGTACAAAACCTATGTACAAATGCCGTCAAATGACGGCGTTAAATTTTAAGCGTTACTTAGTTCTACTTTGGCACTCTGAAATTCATGCGCCCCCCGACCCCCTCAGGTAATATCTTATGTATTGACCCCTCCAGTGTTTAAATTCCCGTAAAAAGGCTTCTATGGATGTGCCTTATAGGATACCACCTACTGTCACATGACTGGGAACACCATGTTTTAGCTTA
>JAYUQN010000809.1:0-2960 GCA_043756725.1 Saprospiraceae bacterium | reverse complement strand
CACTTTCTTTCAACGGCTCTTTTTGAGAAGTTGCAGGGCGTTGATACACTTCTTTGGGTTTATCGCGCACAGGCGTGGGGTTCATGCGGCGACGGGCTTCTTCGTTTCGGCGCATTGACTCCGCATGGGGCATATCTTCAAAAGTTTCACCCTGATAGCGGCGGCGTTTTTTGTCGCGCCATTGTTCACGGTTATAGCGTTTATCAAATTCTTCATCGCTCATACCCAACAAGATGAAAAAATTGACGATACCCAAAACGGGTGGAACCCACGACAAAATACCCGTGAACATAAAAACAACGGACATGATACCTAAACCCGTTTTACCGAGATAAAAGTAATGCAATCCGAAAAAACCACCAAATAGCGCCAGTAAGGATGCCAATGTTCTACTTCTCATATTGAAATTTGTCTAATTGTTTTAGTAACTGCTCAGCTCAAGGAACAATTAGGAATTAAAAATTAGGAATTAGGAATTAGGAATTTACAGCATTGATAATCAACCATAAAATGTAAATATATTTAATTCCTGTTCCCAAGCATAAAAATAACACTTTTTTGACCTTTATAATACCTAATGGGTTACATATATTCGACAGAATGAAAAATAAGGCTGTTGAGTAGGGCTAACAAAACGACTAAAAGCAGGTAGAAAATTGCTGAAATTTTCCAAGTCTTAAAGACCTACTGTATCTACACATCTTTTTTCAAAGTCTAATCGGTGCAGAGCACCGCAATATTTGTAGGTTAAGGGTAAGTTTCAGGGTCTAAAGGTGCGTAGCACCGTAATATTGCTACAAATTCTTGTTTATATCACGGTGCTACGCACCTTTAAATCACGAGCCTTTATTCGTTTTTCCTACAAATATTGCGGTGCTCTGCACCGATTAGACTTTGACAAAAGATAGGTAGATACTGTAGGTCTTCAAGACTTGGAAAGTTTTGCGATGTTCCCATTTTTTAATCCTTACTTAACAACTTATATTTCATGCAATTTTACTCTAAAAATTGATTTTTTTACAACAACCGCACTAAATTTGCAGTTTATATTTCATATTAAAAAAATAAAATTATAACATCAATGAAGTTTCAAGAATATCCTTACACACGACCGAATCTAAAACGTGTTGCTGACAATTTCAAAAAACAAATAACGATTTTTGAAACCGCTAAAACGTTTGAAGAAGTAGAAAAAGCCTTGACAGAAATCAACCGCATCCGTCGCCATTTTGGTTCAATGGCAAGTATCGGACAAATTCGCCATACTATTGATACGCGAGACACTTTTTATGATAGTGAAAATCAATTTTTTGATGAAAACTCGCCCGTCTTTGAATCTTTGATTACCGATTTTTATAAAAAACTCATTGTCTCCCCTTTTCGTCCACAATTGGAAGAAAAATGGGGGCAACAATTGTTTACCCTCGCAGACTTAGCCATAAAAACTTTTGAGCCTGCCATCCTCAAATCTTTGCAAGAAGAAAATAAATTGGCGAGCGAATATGTGAAATCTAAAGCGGGGGCGCAAATACAATTTCAAGATAAAACCTATAATTTATCCTCTATTCAACCTCTCGAAATTGACCCTGACCGAACGACCCGCAAAGCGGCTGCTACGGCAAAATGGCAGTTTTTTAGTGATAATGCGGAAAAATTTGAAAAAATATATGATGATTCTGTTAAAAATCGCCATAAAATTGCTTTAGAATTGGGCTATAAAAATTTTGTAGAACTGGGTTATGCCCGCATGTCCCGCTCAGATTACAATGCCCCTATGGTTGCTAATTTCAGAAAGCAAGTGAAAGAGTTTATTGTCCCCCTTTCGCAAGCCTTGTATAAACGGCAATGCAAACGCTTAGGTTTAGAGAAATTGAAATTTTATGATGAAGACTACCGTTTCTTAACGGGCAACCCCAAACCCAAAGGTACACCTGAAGATATACTGAGGGGGGCAGATAAAATGTACAATGAGCTATCAAAAGATACCGACAAGTTTTTTCGTTTCATGCGCAACAACGATTTGATGGATTTGGTTGCCAAAGATGGAAAAGCCACAGGCGGCTATTGCACTTTTATCGGAAAATACCGTGCGCCCTATATTTTTTCAAATTTCAATGGCACCAGTGGTGATATTGACGTATTGACCCATGAAGCGGGTCATGCGTTTCAGGTCTATTCGAGTCGTAATAAAGGCATAGCCGAATACAATTGGCCCACTTACGAGGCGTGTGAAATACACTCTATGAGCATGGAGTTTTTTACTTGGCCCTGGATGTACCTTTTCTTCGGAGAAGATACTGAAAAGTATCATTTTGCACACCTTTCAGCAGGTTTACAGTTTCTGCCTTATGGGGTTGCAGTGGATGAATTTCAGCATTTTGTCTATGAAAACCCAACAGCTACCCCCTCAGTACGCAACCAAAAATGGCGTGAAATTGAGCAAATATATTTACCTCATCGTGATTATGATGGTATTCCTTTTCTTGAAAACGGTGGCTTTTGGCAGAAACAAAGCCATATTTTCACCTCACCGTTTTACTATATTGACTATACGCTGGCTCAAATTTGTGCTTTTCAGTTTTGGAAAAAAAGTCGTGAAAAAGGCTCAAAGGCTTGGTTAGATTATGTACGGCTTTGTAAAGCAGGTGGTAGCCAATCGTTTTTAAATTTGGTGAAATTAGCCAATTTGCGTTCGCCTTTTGAAGATGGTTGTGTTGAATCTGTGGTTGGTGAAATTTCAAATTGGTTAAACAGTGTGGATGACAGTAAGTTTTAAATCGCAGCAGAGATTTAGGGTAAGTTTTTGCTAAAGTTAAAGAAAAATGCTTTTATAAATAATTGATTATCAATTTCTTATAGACTTGGGTATATACTTTACAACAATTTTTAATGTAGAATAAACACGAGGTTTTCGTAGAGACGTTGCAGTGCAACGTCTTGGTTTTAGGCGATTTTTTGAC
>JAYUQN010000808.1:0-2963 GCA_043756725.1 Saprospiraceae bacterium | reverse complement strand
AAATGAAATAAAATGAACAATAGCACCTTGTAAAACATTATTAATCAAGCATAAAAAATTCATCATTTCTCATTTATCATTCATCATTCCCAAAGATGTTTGTAGCTTTGAGCATTCAATTTTCACGTTTCAAATATTATAAAACAAGGATGAAAACAAAAATTTTATACGGCTTATTCATAGTATGCGGCTTAATAGCCTGTAAAGAAGAAAAAAAAGAGAAAGTTGTCGTCGAACTTCCTAAAGTGATACCGACCGTTACACCCATTGAGTTGCATGGCACTTGGATAAAAGAAGCTTATGTTGAAGACTTGTCTAAAACAAAATCGCCCAACAAATCTTTTATTGCACTCCATGATATTGCGCTTTTCAGTTTCGATACAGCCCATTTAAAAGGCGATATACTGAGGGGGGGTATCAGTTGGAACGGGCACGAAGGCGGGGAGTGTACAGCCACTTTCAAATCGGGTAAAACGCCACGCTCTATTTTGATAAGCATTGAAGGCGATACGGTGAAAACCCCGCGCGAGTTGGTTTTAGAAAACAATGAATTGTTACTCATGTCTTATCCCAGTAACGGTAGTGCCATAGCTGAAAAATATATCCGAGCGAGTGAAAAAAACACAAATATTGACAGTAGTTTGGGCTATGCGGCGCGGCGTGTATTGTTTGCTGGAAAATGGCTGTGGAAAGACATGAAAAAGGATACAATCTATAAAGTGGAAATGAGTGAAGAAGGGACGGTGAAAGGCTCTCCTAACTTCGTCAAATATGATGTCATGACCGATTTTGCGGCTGAACCCCTCCCCTACGACCAAGTTTTTTTCTTCGAGGCTAAAGCGAAAAGACCACGCATTTTACAATTTAAAAGCGTCGGTGATACTTTGAAATTGACGGAGCGGATTAAGAAAAAAGAGGTGCCCGTGTATCAGTTGGTGAAAATGAAGTAAGGCTGTATTGTTGTATTGTTGGCGTTTCACCAAACAATACAACAATACAACAATACAACAATATTTTATTCCTTAACCACTTTCTTAATCGCTACGCCCTCTACACTTTTCAGTTTTATGAAATAAATACCGCTTGGATAACTGCTCATATTGAGTTCATAACCCATTGAATTTAAAGCATTTACACGCTCCACAACCTGCCCTGTGGCATTCGAAACCGTCAAATACTGAGGGGTTATTTTATCAAAAAGCATAAATACTTTTTCCTTTGTTGGGTTAGGTGAAACACTGACTTGGGCGTCTATCGAAGGCTCGTCTGTTGCAGAAGTGACATCGAAACGCGTCCCTGAATTTAAGACAGCTTTGGTGGTATTATTTTGAACAAAAGCCAAAACGTAAACCTCTCCTTTCCATTCAGTTTGAAGCGCATAATTGTAAGTCAGCGTCACTTCTGAATTGAGTGCCCCTAAAGTCACATCCGCAGCGTTTAACCATTTGCGGAAAACATTGTGGTGTATATTTTCACCATTAGGACCCGCATAATCAATCTTCTTTTCCACAATTGCCACATTGAGCTTGTACGCACCTGTTGGAAGAGTGCCCACCGTTTTCAATTTGATAGTAGCCGTACGGTTTGCACCTGTTGTTTCCGTTACTTTCACATCCAAAGGGCTTGTTTCAGCCGCAGCCGTTGTGATATTAGCAGCCGTGACATTGCCCGCACTTTTCAAAGCGGCTCCATTGATGGCAACTTGCGGTGTACCCGGCAATCCGTAAAACGTAGCACGGTCATCTTGTTCTGTTTTATTGGCTTGATAAAACACACATTGTTGATAGGGAATACGTGAATGGATAGAAAGATGATGTATATTTTTATTGTTTTCAACATTGATAGCCGCATAAAAAGTTGGGTTTGTGCCAGAGCATATACCACAAAGGGTGTTTGTGAAATGCTCTAAAAGCACGTATTTTTTCACATTTTGCGCTTCAATACTGTTGAGGAACGAAATCCCGAAAAAGTCGGGAAGAGGGGTCGTGAAAAGAATAAAGAGACTAATTTTGACAAATTTGTTCATGATATGAGATTTAAAATAGTGATAAAATAAATTTTGTAATTATTTAGGCGTATGACGGACTTTAGTCCAATGCCATTAAGCTAAGGATTTATACCCAAGGTTTACGTAGAGACGTTGCACTGCAACGTCTTGATTGTTGCGAAAACTAGCTAAACCTAAGACGTTGCAGTGCAACGTCTTGATTGTTGCGAAAACTAGCTAAACCTAAGACGTTGCAGTGCAACGTCTCTACATAAACCCCGAATAAATCGAACAATAATCCTTAGCTTAATGGCATTGGACTAAAGTCCGCGATACGGCTAAAACTCAGGGAGTTATCAATTTTGATGCAGTGTGTCAAGGATGTTAAACAAATAACCGTCGCTGATTCGGCATCCCGATTCCATCATTTTGAAAAGCTCTCGCTCACGGTTTTCAGCATATTTTTTTTCATTTCTGTAAATAGATAATCCTTCCGTATTGAGCATAACTTTCTTAATATCAATCTCTTGTGTAAAATCAATAGCCGTATTTTCATCGGCACAAAGACCCATAAGCGTAATGGTTTCTTTGCCGCAGTGAAATATTTTCATGTCTTTGGCTTCTCTAAATTTCAGATATTCCACATTTTTTAAACTGCTTTCAAACACCATATCGCTGAAAATATCTAAGAGTCTATTGGCTTGTTCGGGTTTATCTTTTTTGATATTTGCCCAATCTGCACCCGTAATGGTATTGGCAACAAGAAAATTGACGAATTTTTTTTCCAATTGCTGAAGTTCAGCGTCCGATAATCTTCTGTATTTCATCTTATTATTGGTTGATTATTTCTACCATTGGCACTCAAAAAATTCATGCGCCCTCACCCACTTTGCGCTCAGCCTTGTGCTTGAGTTTCTCCTCTTTCTTCTTCTTTTTAGCCAGTTCTTTCTGCCGTTTTTCGTAGCCGTAATTGGGT
>JAYUQN010000807.1:0-2963 GCA_043756725.1 Saprospiraceae bacterium | reverse complement strand
TACCCCATTTCTGTTCCGTAAAATTGAAATCTATGCCTTCATTGAGCTTATCGCCAAAGATTTTATCAAAATTTTGCTCATTCATATTTTATCTTATTTGATTGTAAAACCATGTCTTGTAGCTTTTGTCGGGCAATCATCAAATTTGACCGCACTGTGCCTTCTGAAATGCCGAGCAAAGCCGCAATTTCCGCATGCGCATAACCCTCAACAACGCTTAAATTAAAGGCAGCCCGATAAGAAGGTGGCAGCCGTTTCACCAAACCAATTATCTCCTCTGCTGAGAGCAAAGCCAGTATATTTTCATTAAAACTTGTATAGTTTTCAGCGATTTTAATTTCAGAAGTGACAACAAAATGTTGATATTTTTTCAAATAATTGATAGCCGAGCGGACGACAATCGTGTGCAACCACGCAGGAAAGGACAAAGTGGTATCGTACAGGTCGAGTTTGGTAAAAATGCGCAAAAAAGCATCGTTAAGCATTTCTTCTGCTTCTTCTTCAGAGCGGGCATAACGGTTGCAAATGTTCATACCATATCGGTAAAACAGACGATACAACTGCTTTTGGCTCAATTTATTGCCCAAGCGACAGCCGCTGATGATGTCTTGTAAGTCGTTTTTTGTCATAGTATCTACGTTATGTTCTTGCTTATAAATATACAAGAGAATTTCCAAGAACGTGGGTTTAGAGAGAATTTTTTTTTGACGTTTGAAAATTTATTAATTTATTTCCATTTTTAAATATTTAAGATTATTTTTGTAGAAACAATGACAATTATGAATTCAAAAATCTTATATCGTGTAAAAGAGGATAATAATGCCACAAAAGCGCAACTAAATGCCCTTCAACGCTTTGGTAGGCATATTCAATTGGGTCTGCCGTTAACAGCAAAAGACCTTTGTGCTACTATGGATAAATTTCAATTAGCAGAACTTGTGCTTTTGATGTTTAAAGATAAAATGATAGAAATAGATATTGTTAACGCCCAAACTATTGATTATGTCGAAGAAACAGAAGCAAACTGAAATGACTGTCCAAGAATTTAGCGAACACATGAAACAAGCTATTGAACATCTCGCTGAAACAGATATTGAACGTGCCAAAGAGTATATTTTTAAACTTGACCCTAATATTGGCATTCGGGTTCTTATAGAAAAAATTGAACGTTTAAGTCAAGAAGATGATACTCAAGACTTTCTTAAACCACCCAAGTAATATAAAAAATCCGTAACTATTTAGCAGTAGTCACTTGACGTGTTGACAAAAGCCACGATTTGACGAATTTCACTAATTTACGTGTTGACAATTATTTTAATTCTAAAATTTTAATTTGTCAACACGTAAATTAGTGAAATTCGTCAATTCGTGGCTTTTGTCAACACGTCAAGTAGCTTACAACTACATAATTACCTTTTTACAAGGGTATATTCCCATGCTTTTTTTTAGGCAAAACCACCACCTTATTTTCAAGCATCGTAAAAGCCTTAATCAATTTGCGTCTTGTTTCGCTTGGCGCAATCACTTCGTCAATAAAGCCTCGAGCCGCAGCCCGATAAGGATTCGCAAATTTTTCCGCATATTCCGCTTCTTTTTCCAAAAGTTTTTCCGCAGGGTTTTCCGCTTCCGATATTTCTTTTTTGAAAATAATTTCAGACGCTCCTTTCGCACCCATCACCGCAATTTCAGCACCCAACCACGCATAATTCATATCTGCGCCGATGTGTTTTGAGTTCATCACATCATACGCGCCGCCGTAGGCTTTGCGGGTAATGACCGTCACGCGGGGAACGGTGGCTTCGCTGAAAGCAAAAAGCAGCTTTGCGCCGTTGGTGATGATGCCATGCCACTCTTGGTCTGTCCCCGGTAAAAAACCTGGAACATCTACTAAAACTAAGAGTGGTATGTTGAAACAATCGCAAAAACGGACAAATCGCGCCCCTTTTTTAGAACTTTCTACGTCTAAAACACCTGCTAAAGCAGCAGGTTGATTGGCGACTATGCCGATGGAACGACCCGCTAAACGGGCAAAACCGACTACTATATTTTCAGCATATTGCTCATGTATTTCAAAAAAAGATTCGGTATCCGTTATACCTTGAATCACTTCGCGCATATCGTAAGGCTGATTGGGGTTTGCGGGAACAATTTTATCCAATATGTCACGCATTTCATCCTTAATTTCATACTTATAGGGGGGGGGTCTCTCTTCGCAATTTTGGGGCATGTAAGAGAGAAGTTTTTTGATTTTTTCGATGCAATCCAAGTCATTTGTGGCTGTCAAATGCGTAACGCCTGATTTTGTAGCATGGGTTGAAGCACCGCCTAATTCTTCACTTGTTACATTTTCATTGGTCACTGTTTTCACCACATTGGGTCCCGTTACGAACATGTAAGACGTGTGTTCCACCATCAAAATAAAATCCGTCATGGCAGGTGAATAGACTGCCCCGCCCGCACAGGGTCCCATTATTGCTGAAATCTGTGGAATAACACCTGATGATAAAACATTGCGGTAAAAAATATCAGCATAGCCGCCCAGAGAATTGACGCCTTCTTGAATCCGTGCGCCACCTGAGTCGTTTAAACCGATGCACGGTGCGCCATTTTTCATCGCCAAATCCATGATTTTACAGATTTTTTCGGCATGCGTTTCAGACAAAGAGCCGCCAAAAACGGTGAAATCTTGTGAAAAAACATAGACCATGCGCCCGTTCACTGTGCCATAGCCTGTCACGACGCCATCCCCATAATATTGCTCGTTTTCAAGCCCAAAATCCACGCTTCGGTGGGTCACCAATTGCCCGATTTCCTCAAAACTATTGGGGTCGAGCAAAAAATGGATGCGTTCACGGGCAGAAAGTTTGCCTTTGGTGTGTTGGCTATCAAGGCGTTTTTGACCGCCGCCGAGTTTGGCTTGGTCTTGTTTGTGGCGCAGTTCAGCGAGTCGCTTGTTCATAGAA
>JAYUQN010000806.1:0-2964 GCA_043756725.1 Saprospiraceae bacterium | reverse complement strand
CAACGGCAGCAAGCTTTATCAGGAAGAATGACTTGAGAAGTGGGGCGAGTGTGTTGAAAGCTTTACGTTACCTGGTGGATGCAGACCTATTATATGCCGACTATGATGAGAACGGAAAATTATTTTACAGCATGAGCGATATATTTTTTATGCGATGGTTACAAGAAAATTATTAAAGATAATGGTTTGCTATTTTTCGCTGCAAAAATATCAGAACTTAAAATACTGCCTGTCTGTAAAACATTAGCAGAAGAAGTTCCTACCCCTTATTCGCCAACTGCCCACAAGCCGCATCAATATCCTTACCCCGACTTTTACGTACTGTCACAGCAACCCCCCTTTCATTCAAATATTGCGCAAACTTATCAATATTTTCTTCCGCCGATTTCATAAAAGGCGCATTATCAATCGGATTGTATTCAATAATGTTCACTCGGGCAGGGATGCGCTTACAAATTTTAAGCAAATTAGCAGCATCTTCAAGCGTATCGTTAAAATTTTGAAACGTAATGTATTCAAATGTAATGCGGTTCTTCGTTTTAGTATAAAAATAGTCCAAAGCCTCTACCAAAACCGCTAAATTATTGTGCTCATTGATAGGCATTATCGTGTTGCGTTTTTCATCATCTGCGGCATGCAATGATAGCGCGAGATTGAATTTCACATTATCATCTGCTAATTTGCGAATCATTTTAGCGATACCTGCTGTTGAAACCGTTATGCGTTTCGGTGAAAAATTGAACCCCTCAGTAATCAGCTCCACACTGCGCAAGGTATTGGCATAATTGAGCAACGGTTCGCCCATGCCCATATACACGATATTGGTCAAAGGATGGTTAAAAGTCTCCAATGATTGGCGATTAACGGCGGCAAATTGGTCATAAATTTCACTCGCATCGAGGTTGCGGATACGCCCCATTCTACCCGTTGCACAAAAAGTGCAGGTCAAACTGCAACCCACCTGCGTAGAAACACAGACAGTAAAACGGTCGTCATGCGGCACAGGAATCAGAACCGACTCAATCATCAAGCCATCGTGTAAGCGATAACGGGATTTAATTGTGCCATCAAAACTGTGTTGGGTTTTATCCTCAGTTATAGCGTTTATTGTAAAATTTTCAGTCAATTTATGTCTAAAATCTTTTGAGAGATTTGTCATATCCTCAAAAGACACAGCCGAGCGTTGCCACAGCCACTCATTTATTTGCCCTGCCCTAAATTTTTTTTCACCCAAAGCCACAACTATCTCCTCAATTTTCGTTTTAGAGAGCAAGCGAATATCGCGTTTTATTTTTACATCCGTAGAAATCATGGTGCAAAGTTACAAAGAAATATGATACCCTATATTGACATTCATACCCATTTTGAAAATACGGACACAACCGTTATCGCTGTTTTGAATCATACTCAAAAAGACGGTTTTGTTACGCCCATTTTGAATGAAATGCACCCGAAATCCGACATCCGAAACACGAAATCCGCAGGTTTACATCCGTGGTTTTTAACAAAAGAAAACTTTGATGTTGATTTTGAAAAGTTATCCCAACTTATTTATAATCAAGATATTATCGCTTTAGGCGAATGTGGCTTGGATAGATTAAAAGGAGAAGATTTAGCGTTTCAAACCCTTGCTTTTGAAGCCCAAATACGGTTAGCCGAATTGGTTAAAAAGCCCGTTATTATTCATTGCGTTAAGGCATATAATGAAATTGTTTCCCTGAAACGCAAGTTGAATCCCACTGTTCCCCTAATTATTCATGGTTTCAATCAAAATGAAACGATATTGAAAGAGCTGGTTAAAAACGGATTTTATATTTCCATTGGCGCGGCGATATTGAAAGCGGATAGTAATGCTGTGAAATATATTTCTAAAATTCCTTTGACTCGGCTTTTTCTTGAAACAGATGATAAAGATGTTTCGATTAAGGTAATTTATGAAAAAGCTGGGGGCATATTAGACATGGAAGTGTCAGAATTAAAAACGCTTATTCATCAAAATTTTGAGCAGATTAAATGAGACTTTCAAGCAGCATACGCTCTATAATCCCCATTTTGAGCCAATATCAAAAAATGATTATAGACATCATCGCACTTTGTACTATAAACGGCTCTATCATAACTTTCAGGTAAAAAATCATGTAATACCTTTTTGATGGCTATTTGTACTTGTAGTTTAGTTTGCGTGTCTTTATGCCAATCATTTATTAAAACGGTTGGACGTTCCTCTTTCAATCGGTGTAATAGATTTTTAGCGGCTATTTTCACTTTTTTTTCTTCTTCTTTTGTTAAACGTTCTTTTTTCAAAAGGTCGAATATCTCTAATTCTGTTTCAGTCAAACCTTCTCTATAAGCACGCTTGTCTTCTTCTTTCATGCTTTGAAAGAAATCCATTAAATCTTCAAAATAATCTTCTCGGGTTATAATTCCAGCATTGTATTTTTCAATTATATCTTGAAGCCTTTGTGCAAAAGGCTTTCGTGTGCTATTACTTTCTAACATTTTTTGCAATTTATCTGCAATAAAAGCCCTCAAATCTGCAATTTCAATGTTTTTATACGTCGCTTGCTGATATTCTTCTCTCAATTTTTCAATATTTAATTGACTTAAATCTATCTGTTTCCATGATTTTATGCCGTATTTACTGAGGGGGTCGGATACGCCTTTATTTTGCATTGGATCTTCTTGTGCTACAATGCTATCATTTAATAACTGACTGATGCGCCTTTTGGCACTTTCTAAATCACTCCTATCAACTTTACCGTCAATTACTTCTCTTAAATAATGAACAATAGCTACTAATGGATAATCTTTTCGCCGCCCCAATATTTCAGGTTTACAGGATTCATACAAGGCATCTATCGTGTTGTCATAGACAATAAATTGATTCTTTTGTTCATCATTCAAAATGATGGTATTGGCAAATTCATCAAATAAGGCAATTTTACTAAAAATGGCATTTGATTG
>JAYUQN010000805.1:0-2965 GCA_043756725.1 Saprospiraceae bacterium | reverse complement strand
AAATGCGCCAGCCAACATCCAAAATCCTATTAAATCCTTCTAATTCTAAAAATCCTAATTCAAGTTAAAAAAACCCCAACTCTTCCAACGTTTCCCTCAATTTTTTAGCTGATTGAAAATGTATCGCTTTTATACCCAGTGCTTCGGCAGCATGCACATTGGGTAGAGAATCATCAATAAAAACCGCTTCGGAAGGTGTAACATTATAGCGTTTTAAGAAAAGTTCATAAATCTTAGGATATGGCTTTCGCGTTTTTTCATCGCCACTTACAAGAATGCCCTCAAACAGGTGTAAAAAATCAAACATTTCTAAAGCGATTGGAAAAGTTTCATTTGACCAATTGGTTAAAGCATAAACCCGATACTTGGGATGGTCTATCAATTCCTTTAAAATTTTCACAGTGCCATCAATTGCACCGCCTAACATGTCGGGCCAACGTCCATAAAAAGCGCGAATTTCAGTTTCCCATTCTGGAAATTCAGCCACTTTTGTTTCAGTTGCCTCCTTTAAAGAGCGTCCTGCATCTTGTTCGAGATTCCAATCATGGGTACAGACATGGTTTAAAAAAAATTGCCGTTCATCAGGGTCAGGCAGCATTTTTCTGTAAACGTATTGCGGATTCCAATCAATGAGGACGCCACCGAGGTCGAAAATGATGGTATTGAATTGAGCCATAAGTTTTAGAGTGATTTAATTTAGAAAAACACAAAAGTAAAAATATGTCTTGCGAAATAAGGTAAATTTCTGTATTTTTGCTAAAAATTTTATGGCGAAAGACAAATACCATCAACATGTAAGAACAGCCTTAGAAAATGAAGGTTGGATCATAACACATGACCCTTATAAAATTATGCTCGGCAGAAGGAGAGGCTATATAGATTTGGGTGCTGAAAAAGAAGTGATTGCAGCTGAAAAACAAGGTGAAAAAATTGCAGTTGAAATTAAAAGTTTTGTAGGACATTCAGATTTAGATGATTTTGAAGACGCTTTAGGTCAATTTATGCTTTATTGGCGGGCTTTAAGACAAAAAGAACCAGATAGAGTGCTTTATTTAGCTGTACCAGAAGGATTTTATAAACGTTTTTTCGATGACGCTTTTTTTGTAGAAACGGCACAAGAGTTTAACGTGAAAATGGTGATTTTTAATGAAAAAAATGCAATTATTAAACAATGGATAAAGTAAATAAATATAAAAAAATTGTGCGCGGTATTGTTGAAGAAGTGGTTGCCATGTCTCCTGAAATTGAAAATGGTGTTGAAAATCAACTGATTACAGATGATGAACATGGACATTATATATATTTTGGGGTCGGGTGGGAGAACATCAGCAATAATTGGTTTTATGCAACCTTTATTCATATTGACGTAAAACCCAATGGACGTGTTTGGCTACAACATGATGGAACAGATTTAAAAATAGCCGATATGCTCATTGAGCAAGGTATTCCCAAAAGCGATATTGTCATAGGTTTTCAACCGCCTTATGTTCGGGAGATGATGGAAGATTTTGCTGTTGCATAAAAATTGTAGAGACGTTGCAGTGCAACGTCTCTACGTATGAAATTTTTACGGTTTAAAAACCTTAGCCGCCTTCACCGCCAGTTTCCAACCCTTATACAATTTCACCGAATCTGCTTTTTTCATCTTCGGTTTGAAAGCCGTTTCCAATTGCCAATTTTTAGCAATATCGGCATAATCTTTCCAAAAACCCACAGCTAAACCTGCCAAATATGCCGCACCCAAAGCCGTTGTTTCTAAAATAACAGGACGCTCAACTTTAGTTCCCAGCATATCGCTTTGAAATTGCATCAAGAAATTGTTTTTCACTGCGCCACCATCCACACGCAAAGCTTTTAATTTAATACCCGAATCGCGTTCCATAATACTCAAAACATCTTTGGTTTGGTAGGCGATACTTTCCAAAGTTGCCCGTATCAAATGGGCTTTGCCTGTGCCACGAGTCAAGCCAAATATCGCTCCCCGCACTTCTGAATCCCAATAGGGTGTTCCCAAACCGACAAAAGCAGGAACGACATACACGCCCTCATTACCTGCGATGCTTTTTGCATACCCCTCAGTATCGCCAGCTTCTTTGACCAATTCAACAGCATCGCGCAACCATTGAACAGCAGAGCCAGCGACAAATATAGAGCCTTCAAGTGCGTAATCCACTTTTCCACCTATGCCCCAAGCGATTGTAGTGAGCAAACCATTTTTAGATTGTACAGCTTTTTCACCCGTATTCATCAACATAAAACAGCCTGTGCCATAAGTGTTTTTAGCCATGCCTTCGCTGTAACAAGCCTGTCCAAACAGAGCCGCTTGTTGGTCACCTGCAATGCCTGAAACCACGACGCCTTCTATACCCATAATGTCTTTTCGAGCATTTCCATACACCGCTGAACTGTCCATTACTATGGGCAACATCGAAGCGGGAACGGTCAAAGCAGTGCACAATTCCTCATCCCATTTTAAGTCATGAATATTGTAAAGCATTGTGCGTGAGGCATTTGTGTAATCGGTAGCGTGTAATTTTTCTTCCGTAAGATTCCATAAAACCCATGTGTCAATAGTGCCAAAAAGCAAATCGCCTTTGTCGGCTTTTGCCCTTGCACCTGCCACATTGTCAAGTATCCATTTCACTTTTGTGCCTGAAAAATAAGCATCAATTAACAAACCTGTCTTGGTGCGAACAATAGGGTCAAGCCCTTTGGCTTTCAAATCCTCGCAAATATCCATTGTCTGGCGGCTCTGCCAAACGATAGCATTATAGACAGGTTGCCCTGTGTTTTTATCCCAAACGACGGTGGTTTCACGCTGATTGGTAATACCAATAGCGGCAATATCCTTAGGATTGACTTCTCTTAAAACGTTGCGCACGACGTTTTGAACGGACTGCCAAATTTCATTAGCATCATGCTCCACCCAACCCGGCTTTGGAAAAAACTGTGTAAATTCTTCTTG
>JAYUQN010000804.1:0-2967 GCA_043756725.1 Saprospiraceae bacterium | reverse complement strand
TCTTTTTCAGCTAAAAAATCTAAGCCAATAACACCTTTGAAATTACTTTCAGGTTCATCAAATAAATAAGATGTTACTTCAAAGTTGGTTTTAACAATACCAAGTGCCGTTATTTTAGAAATAATATAGATATTGGCTAAGATGATGCCATTAGCCGTTTCGATGGGAACAACCCCTTTTGTATCGCTTTTACGATAGCCTTCTTTAAACAAAGGTATGAGAAGCACCCGTATCTAAAACAAAATCAACAAGGCTGTTGTCTAATTGTGCGGAGACAATTATTAAATCGTCTTCGGTAAATCTCTCAAACGTGTAGCTTTTAGCCATTTTCGGTTTTGGTTTTGTTCGCCTGTATAAAATATTTTGGTTAAGGTATTGTGAGAGATTTCACTACCTTTATAGCAAAGTTCTAAATAATCTTTACTGTGAAATAATACTGTTCCCGTATTGTATTTCAATGTTTTATCACCTACCACGCCAAGCAAAATCCACTCATTTGGGAATAAATGCTTGATTTCATCTATTGTTAATATTTCATTATTCATTTTATGTGTGGGTTTATTACGCTTACAAAAATAAACAAAAAAAATAAATACTACAAATTTCCTTGTGGATTATGACCATATTTTTCAAAGAAAGTATTAATATGCTCGCTTTCAATTTCTTCTGCACGTTTCCTACCAGATATGCCAACTATTAAAACGCGTGAAAAAAACCGCACCATTCCGACTACTCTATTATAAAGCGCAACTTGCTCATTGGCACGAGGAGACGAACCATCTGTATTCAATGGTTTACAACTAATACCATACTTGAAAATATTATCTCGCTCAACATCGAAAATTTCATAAAGATGATGTTCAGCGTCATTTTCATGTGAGTTAGCATGAAGCTTCATAGTAAGTTTGCAAGTCTATCTTTAAGTGGTGTAATACCAGACCAACCAGTAGGGTTACTAAATGTTTCAACCCAAGTTTCTGGAAAGAAATCGTAATCATCCCGCCCTGTTTTGGCTTCCCATGCTTTTCGGGGCAAATATAAAAGCGACTCAAAAGTATATTCTTTAGGCATTTTACTCGGGTCTTCCAACACTTTTTCATAAAATTTTTTACCATTTGCCACTACACAACAACGGGCATAAAGAAAACCATCTAGGGAAAAATGTTTATCCCCTTCTGAAATATAGCAATTGCTACCCAGTTGTTCTGCAAAGCGTTGACCATCTAAGGCATATAATTTTTCATTTAAAATTGTATGAAAAGCCTGAATATCTTCGAGAGGTAATAAACTCAAAACTTTGGCAGCTGGAGCTAAAATAGTGTCACTGCTCCGAGTTTTCCAATTCAATAAATCCAAAATTGCCCAAAACTGTGTTTCATCCATTTTTCCACTATGCAAACCATTTTCAGCCTCAACACGCAACATGGCAGTCGGGTATTTAGCTTGTATCGCTAAAATTTCAGACAATGAAATGTCTCTAATGGGCAGTTGAAGTAATGTTGTCATTGCTTTTTATGTATTTTAGACAAATATACAACTTTTTTTTAAAAATACTGAGGGGGGAAACTGAACCTAAAAAAACTTAGCTTTATATATTTTAAATAATTTAAAACTATATTTGTCTTTTGTTTCACACATTGCTCTATGAATTTAATGTAGCAGATATTTAATATCTTTAATTTGAAAATGAAATTCTCTCTTTTTATACTACTTTTTGCCTTACTTGGTTGTAAAACACTTGAAAACATAAAAAATCCTCGTGAAAGCGCAACAAAGGGAAATAAAAACTTGCCCGAACAATTTGTCACTGTACTCGGTATAGCACAAGATGCAGGCTATCCACAGCCTTATTGCGGTAAAATATGCTGTGAAGCCGTTGAAAAAGGTAGAGAAGCCCGCCAAAACGTCACTTGTTTGGGCATTGTGGACAGAGAAAGTCAGCAGGTTTTTATGGTGGAAGCGACGCCCGATTTCACAAAACAAGAAAAAATACTGAGGGGGTACTTGTCAGACAAATCGCAGCCCGTACACGGCATTTTTTTAACCCACGCTCATATTGGGCATTATACAGGTTTGATGTATTTGGGCAGAGAGGCGGTTGGAGCGAAAGAAACGCCTGTTTATGTGATGCCTAAAATGAAAATATTTTTGCAAAATAACGCACCGTGGAGTCAGTTGGTCAGTTTGAAAAACATCAAAATTATGCCTTTGTCAGCAGATTCTGCTGTATTTATTTCAAAAAACATCTCTATCAAACCCATTATTGTGCCGCACAGAGATGAGTTTTCTGAGACCGTTGGTTTCATTATTTCAGGCAAAAACAAACGGATTTTATTTATTCCCGATATTGATAAATGGGCAAAATGGCAGCGTGATATTCGAGAAGAAGTAAAGAATGTAGACATTGCTTTGCTCGATGGCACGTTTTATAAAAATGGTGAAATTCCAAACCGTGATATGCGTGAAATACCGCATCCTTTTATGGAAGAAACCCTTAATCTTTTCCAGAATTCAGCTGAAAAATCAAAAATTCGGTTTATTCATTTCAATCATACTAACCCTATTTTAAGGCAGACAGCAGAAAGGCAGGCGGTTTTGAAACAAGGGTTTGGGGTGTGTAAGGAAGATGATATAATGGGTCTTTAGGCTTTTTTACGTCCTTTAAATAAACAATTTTAAACACAAAAGACACAAAGATTCACAAAGTTAGTTGTTGACAATACATTTAATAAAATCGTCAACAACTAACTTTGTGAATCTTTGTGTCTTTTGTGTTTAAAATAAAAATTTAATTCTAAATCAAATCTCTCCTAAAATGAAATCTAAAATTTTACTCTCTTTTTTATTAGCGTTCACAGCGTTTTTATACGCACAACCTAAAACAGATGCGCCTAAAGACCCGCTTCAAACAGCCAGTTTTGCAGGTTTAAAATTTCGGGGTATTGGGCCCGCAGTCACCTCAGGTCG
>JAYUQN010000803.1:0-7992 GCA_043756725.1 Saprospiraceae bacterium | reverse complement strand
TAGATTGAAAATAAATCTGAGTCAAAGAAGGTGCTCTAAAGCCAGTTTGGATGGAAGCCCGAAGAGCCATTTTATTGTTAAGCGCATAGCGCAAGGCTAATTTTCCACCGAAAGTGCTGCCAAAATCGGAATAATTTTCATAGCGTAAAGCACCTGCTACAAGGAATTTATTATTGACATCCCATTCAATATCTGTATAAACGCCTATATTATTGCGCTTACCATCCACCTCTTGCTCTGGACGAAAACCCGGAAAGCCTTGTGATGTGCCTGTTTTAGTCGCCCAATATTTTTCACCTGTATCCGGGTTTGTCAATTCAAAAGGGGCATTATCGTACGTTTTCCAAGACGCTTCATCCCCCCTCAGTATTTGATACCTTTCAGAGCGGTATTCCGTACCGAAAGCAATATTCACTTTATCAAACTTGCGGCTCATATCAATGTCCACAGAGTTTTGACTGTACTTTTGATTGCCATTAAAAAATTCGGTAGGTGATTGAGCGAGTAAAGACGGATTTAGTGTACCTGCTGTGTAGATATTAACATTATTAGACCCAAAAGTATTGCTAAAATCAGCATTCCACCCGCCGAACGTCGCCCGATAGCCGAGGGTAGAAGTCAAATTACCAATATCCGTTTTGAGATGCGGTTGATACGGTTTGTCATATATTTCATAGACATTGCGCGTTGTATCTTCAAAAGGAATGTTCCAAATATAAGAATTTGTCTTGCGTTTGTTATACCCACCTGCTGTATAAATTTCACCATTAGACACTGGAAATGTCCCATTGAAAAACAAAGAAGCACTATTTAACTGAGGGTCACCTGCACCATTTCGGTAGTTTTTATCAGAAAAAATCGTTTCATTATTAGGGCGAAATGTACCGCCTTTTGATAAATAATCGCCTGTGATAGTCAAATTGCCTGTCCCTACTTTGAAACCGTAAGTGGCATTGGCGTTGAGCATACCGCCATCCGTTGTTTTAGGCAAGTATTGACCTTTATTGTCATAATTTAAACTTGACCCCCAACCTGTTATATTCGTGCCATAGCCAACACCGCCAGAGATACCCGTTTGCTTGTTTTTCAAAACGATATTGACAACACCTGCTACCGCATCGGAACCATATTGCGCCGCAGCACCATCCCGCAACACCTCAATCCTTTCAACAGCCGAAGCAGGGATAGCATTCAAATCTGTACCCGCATTGCCTCGCCCACGCACCCCAAAAACATTGATGACGGCGGAAGGATGGTATCTTTTACCATTCACCAAAAACAAAACTTGGTCGGGTCCAAAACCTCTTAGTGACGCAGGATCAACATGGTCGGCAAGGTCAGCACCTGTTTGGCGATTGGCGTTGAAAGAGGGCACAACATAATGCAAAATTTGATTCAATTCCACTTGACCCGTCTGGTTCAAAACTTCTGAAATGGGAATCACGTCCACCGCCACAGGTGTTTCTTCTTTCGTTCGAGATTGATTACGAGAACCAATAACGGCATAGTCTTCCAAACTGATACCGCTCGATTCTTTCATTTTGACATGGATAATATTAATGGCTTTAATAGCTATTTCTACCTTTCTATAGCCTTCAAAATTAAAAATTAAGGCTTTGGCATTTTCTGAAACGATGATTTGGTAAGTGCCATCGCCAGCAGTTTGCACACTTGTATTAGTGTTTTTTTCTGAAATAGTAACACCCGACATCGGGTCGTCAGAAGCAGCGTCAAGCACTTTTCCTTCAATCACCCTTTGAGCAAACGTTGTTAAATTTAATAAAATAGCGGCTATAAGAAGCATTAATTTTTGTCCTCTCATTTTAAAAAATAATTTATTGGTTATGAGTAAAAAAAATTCGAGCGTTGTTTTAGATTTTCAACTCAATGAAAATCAATTCATTAATAATTCAATTTTTATCTTATATTTTGCGAAATTGATTCCCTAAAATCTTGCCAAATTATAAAAGAATAACAAACAAAAGGCTGTTTGCGTGACACACTAAAAACCGCTTGTTCCATCAATAACTTGGAAGATTTATTTGACTAATAACCATGAGAGATGTTATAAATTAGCTGTTGCTGTAATTTTTCGTGTGCAATTGTAGAGACGTTGCAGTGCAACGTCTCTACGTGGTTCATTTTAACAAGGTTATTATAAAAAAAATGCCCACTTGCACACGAAATATTACAGCAACAATTAGCTTAGGAAAATGTTAAGAATAAACTACATAATGTTTAAACCCCAAAAGAGGCATAAACAATATTTTTACGATACTCTTTTTATGCTTTTCTAATTTTCATAAAATTTTCTTAAAAAAATACCCAATTTGGGTTAATATTCTTACCTTTGTATTACCTTAAAAAGCCTCTGCCAGAATTCAATTCTGGCAGAGGCTTTTATGGTTCATAAGGGTGTTATCAGAATATAAAAATAATTAATATATTATTGTATTGGCTTTGTTATTAATAAACATAAATTGTTATTCTATATGTAAAAATATTCCCATGATAAAGAAGATTACACACACATTACTTTTTCTATGCTTTTTACCATTATTTAGTTCGGCTCAAAAATGGAGCCTCGGCGTCTCGGCTGGCACAGCACTTTATCAGGGCGATATTACTGAACGTTTTAGGGTGTTTACACGAGAGTATAAAATGACGGTCGGCGGGTTTGTCAAATATCAATTAAATGATAAAATCAACATTAAAGCAAATTATTTGCGGGGAACCATCATAGGCGATGAAGGCAGATATCTTCACATTGCTTGGCGTAAAGCGCGGGGGTTCAAATTTGAATCTCCTATTTCTGAAGTCTCTACTGTTGTTGAATGGGATTTTTTAAAAAAGCGATTCGGTACTCGATATGGGTCAAAAGGACTGTCTTTTTCACTGTTTGTTTTAGGTGGTTTGGGCTATGTCAAAACCAATCCACAAGTCGATTTTAATGAACCTAATCCTTTTTTTGAAGATGTTAACATAGATAAATTAGCACAATACAGTCGTACACATCTTATTCTCCCAATGGGATTGGGTGTAAAATGGCATATCACACCACAAACAATGTTGAGCATTGAATTAGGTAATCGCACAACTTTCACCGATTATCTGGATGGCATCAGCAAAACGGCTCAACCGAAATATGGCGATTGGTATTTAGTTGGTTTGGTTTCATTTTCACAACAAATCTCTTTCAGAGGTAACAATAGTTCATCACACATTCGCATTTCTAAAGCCTCTGTTTCATGCCCCCGATTTTAGAAATTTTAAACATTATACCTACATTTAAAGCCTAAAATTTATACCCCTTGAGTTTATACAACTGAATAGGCGAACCCTTAGAGCCTGCTGTAATAAAATTACTACATTCTTTACCCCCTCAGTAAAAACAGTATTTTTTCTCTTATTTTGACCTATTGAACGGCTTCATTAACAAATAACTAAATAATTTTAATATATATCGGCATTAGATTTGATACATTATACATAATTTATAAATTTAATGTTAAATAACATACTATATGCTCAGAATTAGTTCACTTATTTTTTCATTTTTTGCTTTCTCTCTTTCATCCGTAACGGCTCAAAATTTGAGTGTGGGTGTTTCAACTGGTCTCGCTATTTATCAAGGAGATGTTACAGAACGTTATTACTTGCATCAAAGAGACTACAATCCTGTTGTGGGTGGTTTCATCAAATTACAGGTAAATGATAAAATCAGCCTGCGTGCGAATTACTTGCGAGGCGAAATTTCAGGGAGTGATAGCAATTATCCCAGTGTGGCGTGGCGCATGCAACGCGGTTTCTCCTTCAAATCGCCCATAACTGAAATGTCGGTTACAGCCGAATGGGATATTATCAAAAAGTATTTCCGTAAAAGACATTCTTCAAAAAAACAATCATTTTCCCTTTATCTTTTAGGTGGCGTTGGCTACTTAAAAACAAATCCAGTGACTGATTTTAATGAACCCAATCCCTTCTTTGAAGATGTTAGCATAGATAAATTCGCTGAATATAACCGCAAACACCTTATTATACCCATAGGATTAGGCATAAAATGGCATATCACACCCGATAAAACATTGAGCATAGAAAGTAGTAACCGTATCACTTTTACAGACTATCTCGACGGCATCAGCAAAACGGCTCAACCTAAATATCGAGATTGGTTTTTAATCGGATCTGTTTCATTTTCACAGCAATTCTCTTTGAGTGGCAAAAATAACGGCAACCCTTATCGCGTTTCACATACTCGAGTTTCCTGCCCTCGTTTTGATTAGCGCTTACAAAGCTGAAGCTTATTCCCTTACCGTTTGTCGCCCGGGTGATATGTGGTTTCAGCGTGTTTCAGTATATCCTCTTTATAAAACAACACATCCTTAAACTGCCCTTTGGCGTACATCTCCATTTGGTCGTTGAAATGTTTGGATTTAGGGTCACCACTTTGTCCACCCGCTAAAAGGGATTTGGCTTTTATTTTATCCCCAAACTCCACCGCACAAATAAAACTATTGCCATTCACACCATAGCGTTTTTTAGTGCCTTGAAAATAGCGACCTGTATAGGAAGGCAACATGCCCCAAGTGGAAGACGCAAAAGGCACGGGAATACTGGGTTTGGTATCATCATATTTTTGATTAATATCGCTTGAAATGCGTTGAAAACGGTTAATGTCGCCCCACGTCATTTTCCAAGTACCAAATTTAGTTTCAAGTTCTTTAATGGTTTCGATGAAAGGTTTTAACAAATCATCGGCGGAGCATTTAGTGACATATTGTTTAGTTTTCGTTACTTGGTCAGCTTCTTCATCTAATAAAATGCCTTTTTCTTTTTGAATATTTGGCAACAAACGCGTGCCCCACTCTATCGCCAAAGCTGTCGGAATAGATTGTGCACCACTGTGAAAATCCCAATTTTTCAGCAGCTCAATCGGTTCTTTTAACGAGGGATATAGCGTTTCATTTTTTTCAAACGCTTGTACCAAAGCGGGTACTAATACCTCAAAAGCCGCTAAATTGGTATCATATCCAGCGGCAATAACTTTATCAAGTGTATATTTTTTTTCCTTTGAAAGCACTTTTACAGCGTTGATACCTCTAAAATTTTCACCATCAGGCGCCATATATTTGGGGTAATTTTCTTTTTTAGGACTGTTTTCACCCGCCGCTGTGAAAGGTGTAGAATTGCAATTTTGTATCCAACCATTAGCAGGATTATAAATATGAACGGATTCAGAAACGGGATGCAAACCGCCCCATTCCGTTGCCGCAATACTACCATCAACGGGCTTTATCCAGTCAATTTTAGGGTCTCGTTTCGGTAAAAAATTGCCATGCCAGTAAGCAATATTGCCTTCTTTATCCGCATAAACGGTATTATTAGACGTATTTTCAAGCAAATCCATGACTTTTTTATACTCAGCAAAACTCTTAGCTTTCGTCCGTTGCCAGCTTTGAATCAAGCCACCCATCGAGCGATTATTAGCTTTCATACTTAAATATTGCCCATTGCGTTTTGCCATAATGGGTCCATGATGCGTGTATAAAGCATTGATGGTTTTTGACAGCATTTTACCTTTATTGCTATAACGCAAAATGATTTTTTTAGTAATAACTGGTTTTTTAACCTTTTCATACTCATAAAACCATTTCTTATTTTTTACACTTAGTTTTTCAATATACGTATCGGCTATATCGGTATAATTAGACGTGTGCATCCAACCACAATTTTCATTAAACCCTTGATACACAAAGAATTGTCCCCATGTCACAGCACCATAGGCATTTAAACCTTCCTCGCTCACCACATGAACTTCTGGACGAAAGTAAAAAGTGACATGTGGATTGATATACAAAATAGCTTTACCCCCCTCAGTAATTTGGGGTGAAAAAGCGAATCCGTTAGAACCTGTCAGTATTTCTTCTTGGTAGCGTTTCGGTGAAACTTCCCCTGTTTTATCCTTGCTTTCGCCATAAAAATTCTTCAAATCCGTCGTCGTCATATCAGCCGTGTTGATAGCGCCGATGCTGCCATCTGTCCATAACAAATTATACCAGGGTTGAAAGCAGGTCAACAAAGCGGGTTTTAGAGAAGGGTGTTTATAGAGGTAAAAATTATAAGCATCGGCTTGGGCGTCGAGCAGTTTTTTCAACCACAAAGGTGCTTTTTTATAATCGGCAATAGCCTCTGTAGAGTCCATAATCATGCGAATCAGCAAGTCGTCATACAAAGCTGATTCGCCTTTAATTTCAGCCAAACGCCCCAATTTTTCAATATAATTCATTTCAACCCGTTTAAAATCGTCTTCACATTGTGCATACAACAACCCGAAAACGGCATCTGCATCTGTTTTACCATAAATATGAGGAATGCCCCAATTATCGCGGATGACGGTAATTTGTTTAGCTTGTTTTTCCCAACGGGTGATGTCGGATTTGGCAGCAGATTGAGAAAAAAGGAAGGAAGGGCAAAGGAGGAATAGGAATATTTTTTTCATAAAAAAACGATATTTAAAACAAATTAATAGGTTAATCGTAAGGGCATCCCCTCAGTAAAAAGCCGTTCCGAAACAATCGGAACGGCTTTTTACTGAGGGGTGTATTTCAGCCCTATATTTTAATTATTTATTGAACAAATCTATCAGATAGAGCACTTCTTGCTGAGATAAATGCTCTATTTTGGGCGAATAGAGCTTATTTTCTTTATTTTTTTGCCACAGTCGGTAGGTTTTATCGTAAGCCTTAAACAGGTTTTCAACATCTTGGAAAGGCATTTCAGTTTGATCAGCTAAAAAATCAACTGATGCCCCTTTCCATCTGCCGCGCAAGACGACTAAGCGAGCCTTTTTCATCTCACCTTTTATTTCGCCTTCTTGTAGCCCTTCTTGTAAACCTTCGGCTTTTCCTTCGGCTTTTCCTTCGGCTTTTCCTTCGGCTTTTCCTTCGGCTTTTCCTTCAGCTTTTCCTTCAGCCTTTCCTTCAGCTTTTCCTTCAGCTCTACCTTCTTTTTTCCAAACTTGATATGATGTCATGACGCCTTCTTTTTCTTTTGGTGATAAATAATGAGCAAATAATTCTTGTGATTCGTCAGCACTAAGGTAATCCTCTTTTGAAATAAAGTCAAATAATAATTGAAAAAAATCGAGTCTATCAGGGCGATATTTGAAAAATTTAAAAATTTCAATCAAAATATTGTGAATTTGCTCTTTTTTTTCGGTAAAAGTGTAGGCTAAAAACAAACTTCTCAGTATATTTTTTTCATTTAAAGCCAACAACTTTTCATTGGGCAAATCATGAACGCTTGTCAAATGATAAGTTAGATTAGGAATATAATTCAATAATTCTTTTGGAATGCCTTTGAAGCAATCATGTAATTGCTTGGTTTTCAAACCTTTTTTACCTTGAAAAACCACTATGGGTATTATGACTGACGGCTTTCGCTTATTTGCACAATCGGTTCGCCAAATAAATATAATATATTCTAATAACTGCAAAAATAACAGAAAATAAGAAGCGATTGTTTTTTTATGCTCAAATAAAAGAACAATTGCAACAGATTTCTTTCCCTTGCTTTTCGTTTTTAGATTTGTGCGATAAACAACATCAGCAAAATACTCCTTAAACTCTTTTGACACATAATTGATATCATCCAACTCGAAAGTTGTTAAATCTAAATGGGCATAGAGTTTTGGAAAAAAAGTTTCCACATATTCTAAAGCCACTTCTTTTTCTTTCATCGCTACTTTGAAAGTTTTGTCGCCTGCGTGGTGCAAAACTTCTTCATCTTGGTCTGTTATATTGGTTTTCTCTGGCATGTTGATTTGATGTTAAGGTTAAAAAAGTTGCAATTTTAAACAATTTTATTCTTTCATACAAATATATATTTTATGTATAAGGAAATGATGAATTATTCCAAAGGAATCCCTATGGGATAAATGATGAATGATGAATTAAGAAAGCGTTGTGCCGAAGGCATCCCTTTTGCCATAGG
>JAYUQN010000802.1:0-8001 GCA_043756725.1 Saprospiraceae bacterium | reverse complement strand
AGTACGATGATTACTATCAATGATTACGAGGTCAGATTGGATTCAAATATCGCTTTGGCACAATTAAAATACCATGCTCAATTGGATAAAGCCGATTTTTTATGTTCTGAATATTACGTTGAATTGAAGGACAAATCCCTTTTGCGGCTCATTAATTTTGTCAATATTGACCCTTCTTTATTCGATGAAAGCGATCGTGCTGTTGATACATCATGGTTTTATAAGCGGGAAGCTAATTTATATTTGGCTTATTTCAAACAACCCATTCCACCATTAAACATGAAAGGCGATATTCAAACACCTTTTAGATTGGCGAAAAACACGGCTCACAACGCTCAAAAAAACATGTATCTTGAACCCATTGCTGCTTTGCAGCGCGATAGTTTGTTGTACGATACGTTGCGACCTGAGTTTAAAAATCAATTTTACCAAACCTTAATGCGATATTATTCTTATGCAGGTTTCAATGAAAATGCCTTTGCTATGCGCGATACGGCTTTGGGCGTGAGTCGCCCAGATTCGTGTAATGCCTTGATGTTCAAGGATTTACAAGCAGAAAAAGCAGTCAGTTTCATTAGTCGACAATTGCCAAACCGCCGCCTTGTCATGCTCAATGAACGGGAGCATTTGCCTATTTGTCGGCTATTTGCAATACAATTATTGGATAGTTTGAAACGCAACGGTTTCAATTATTTGGCATTAGAGACCCTTAATGACGACCATAAAATTAATAAAAATGGTTTCCCCATTCAAGGCGATGGTAATTGCAGTCAAGAACCCATGTTTGCAGAATTGATAAGACAAGCTGTTGACCGAGGGTTTAAAATTATTGCTTATAACGATACGTCTGAATGTATTCCACCGCCCGATGCCCATCGTTTTTATTGCCATAATAAAAGAGAGGAACATGCTGCAGAACGTATTGCCGCCGTTTTCAAAAAAGACCCTAAAGCAAAGGTTTTTGTTTATGTGGAAGATGACCAAAATTTGAAAGATTATTTGGCTGCACAACGCCAGCGGCGAGCCGATCACAAATGGAAATATTTAGCCATGTATTTGAAAGATAAACTGGGTTTTGACCCCCTCAGTATAAACCAATCTGATATGGTGGAACGTTCGATTCGGGAATATGAAAACCCGCTTTTTCGCTGTGTTTGGCTCAAATTTGAGCCAGAAGAAAGCGTTATTTTAAGCAAAAAAGACGGCACATCGTGGACTAAACCCGACTTTGAAACGATGCTCGATGCCTACGTTTTTCACCCCCGAACGGGTCAGGAAATTCCTTATGAATGGTTAGGGAAAATCGGTTTCAAAAAACAGGATTTAGATGTGAGTGACGTGAAAGATGGCTATTTAACCCAAGTATTTTATAAAAATGAAGTGGAAAAAGTGGGTAAAAAAGCCATTCCTGCACTCAATTTGCCCATGGGAGGCGCAGAGAAATTAGAGCTTTGGTTGCGTCCCAATACAGCTTATATTGTTCAAATATTTTCAAAAGATAGCCGTTTGTTGAAAGAGATGTCATTTGGGTTTATGCCTTAATATAAATGTTTTATTAACAAAAAACCATACAGTCTATTTACAAAATAAACTATATTTGTTGTAAAAAAAACATGACCGTAAAAGTAGCAAAACCACTTTTTGTATTTGTAGCAATATTGTTTTTCTCGAGTTGTTCTGGACCATATAAAACAGTCTATAGTTCAAAGAAATTTAAATCGTTAAAAAATCAATATGCAACCTGTGCTTTTATGCCAGTTGAAATAGTCTTTTCAAATACATTTGCGACACCCCAACAAGCACTTGATTTACGTGAAGAAATTTCTAATGAGCTTTATAAGGAAATGTTTCAACAAATTGAAATGGATAATCCATTGACTATCAATATTCAACATAAAGATACAACGCTCAATATTCTAATGAAAAATGCAATTGATTATAACAAAATTTTTGAATTAAAACCCCAAATGCTCGCAAGTCTCCTAAATGTTGATGTTATAGTCTATTCAAGAGTAGTCCTTCACTCCGATTTTATATTAAATTACAAATCCACTTTACAGCAGACACTTTTAGGTAGCCCAATTCGTTCAGATTTGGTTGATGGCTATATGGTTTTAATTGATGGTAAAACCAACGATATGATGTGGAAAGATAAAAGACAGAGAACTTCTATTGTCGGTTCAATTTCTTTTAAAAACCCTATTGATGAATTGAAAAACATTATACGACACGTTTACAATGATTTTCCTTATAGAAACAAATAAGTTTGTCGTTTTAATCATCATCTTTGCTCTGCTTTTTGAAGAAAAATTACGTTTTTTCCCGTAAGTAACTATCCAAAAATATGATACAGTCTAAAGCCATACTTATCACAGGCGCAACAGGCTTTGTGGGTTCTTATTTGACTCGTTACTTGGTCAAAATGGGTTACACTAATATTATCGCTATGAAACGTGCGACAAGTCGGATGGATTTGGTAGCCGATGTTGTTGACAAAGTGCAATGGGTAGAAGGCGATATTTTAGATGTGCCATTTTTAGAAGAAATACTGAGGGGGTATAAAATTAACATTATTTTTCACTGTGCTGCTGTTGTGAGCTTCAATCCCCGAAACCGAGAAGACATGTACAACATCAATGCCATTGGCACAGCCAATATCGTCAATGAAGCTTTGGCGAATGGTATTGAAAAATTTATTCATGTCAGCAGCATTGCTGCCATAGGTCGTACGAAAAACGAACCGCGTGTTTCAGAAACCAACAAATGGCAACGCTCACAATTAAACTCCCATTACGCTATTTCAAAATATCAAGCAGAGCAAGAAGTATGGCGCGGCATTGCCGAAGGCTTAAATGCGGCTATTGTCAATCCGTCTGTCATTCTCGGTTCGCAGTTTTGGGCAACAGGTACGGGCAAGCTTTTTGAGCAAGTTTGGCGGGGTTTGCGGTTTTATACTGAGGGGGTCACAGGGTATGTAGATGTGCGGGATGTTGTGCGTTTTATGGTGCTTTTAATGGAATCCGATATTGAAAAATTGCCCGACGGACTCTCAGGCAAGCGTTTTATATTAAATGGTGAAAACCTACCTTATAAAACCCTTTTTGAACAGATTGCCCATGTTTTAGGTAAAAAACAGGCTACTATAAAAGTCACACCTTTGTTACGGGAATTGGCGTGGCGTTTTGAATGGGTGAAAAGCAAATTATCGGGCATACAGCCGTTAATAACAAAGGAAACAGCCCGTGCTTCAGCAACAACCTTTTATTTTAACAATGAAAAATCCCTCAAAGCGTTTCCAGAATTTCATTATACGCCCATCCAGCAAACGATAAAGGAAACGGGTGAACAGTTTTTAGCTTGTCAAAAATCAGGTAAATCAGCCTCTTTTTACCTTTTTAACTGATATTACTAACTAACTACGCCTTTCAAGGCGTAGGTGCAAGCCTAAAATATATCACGGCTTTAGCCATTCATCTGTTAAGTTGCGTGGCTAAAGCCAAAATAAGGTTTAACATCAACGCCTACGCCTTGAAAGGCGTAGTTAGTCAACTCTAAATATATTAAGCCCCTTTCCTGCCCTTAACACTTCATTAAATTAAAATAAAAGAATATAAAACACGCTTTGTGTAATTTTGTGCGTTCTATCTGAATCGTGCGTTGTTAACCAAATTTTCAACCTGTCTTATTATCTTCTTGTTTATCAATCAATCACTGCAAACATGAAAATGCGTCAAATTTGTACTTCGCTTTTTGTAATCGCAATCGGAATTATTTTGTTTTACGCTGTTAAAACAAACAAATTCAATTTTTTTTACCCTGAAAAGGCGTTTAAAACTGAAAAATCCTACCTTTCTGATGCGGCTGTTGAAAAAACACCCCCCCTCTCCTCCAAAGGGAGTCCTATGGACAAAGGAGTCCTTACGGACAGTAAAAAACCTAATTTTCCCGCTATTTCAAAACATAAAAGAGCTTTTCAATCTGCTGAAGCTGAAAAGCCTAAGAGCGATTTAGCTGTAAAAAAAGAAGGTAAAATGTCTTTAGCTGAAAAAATAGCCGAAGCTTTTGAGTTAGAACGACTCCGAACGCTCGACCCTGCGTTAGGTTATGTGCCGAGTGATAGACGCTTGAAAGCCTTAGAGCAAACGAAAAGGTTGCAAGTTGAAATGGTACAAAATGACGCATTTTTAAGGGGAAACCTTCAAAAGTCACGTTGGATTGAGCGCGGACCGGGCAATGTAGGTGGGCGAACGCGTGCTATTATGGTTGATTTGAACGACCCAACACGCCAAACGCTTTTTTCTGGCGGTGCAACAGGGGGTTTGTTTAAAATTTCAAATATCAATTCTACTAATTCTTCATGGAAACGTGTGAACGATTGGAATGATGTTTTGACCGTTAGCAGCCTTGCACAAGACCCTCGCAACCCTAAAATTATGTATCTTGGTACAGGCGATTCGGATGAAGAAGGTGTGGGATTTGACCATGCAACAGGGACTTATACGGCAAAGGGAAATGGTATTTACCAATCAAAAGATGGAGGCACAACTTGGCAATCTTTAGCATCAACGGTTTTAGACTTCAAAACGGTGAGTTCTATGTTGGTTACTGCCGATAGTGGGTATGTATTTGCTTGTACGTTTAGCGGTTTGTTTAGAAGTAAAAACAGTGGCGTGACGTGGGAAAAGGTGTTGAGTTCCAATTTGTCATTGGACAACACGAATAATTTCATGTATAAAATAGAACAGGCGTCAAATGGTCGTTTGTATGTGTGCAATCAAGGCAGCATTTTTAGATCCGATTTTGGTGGAGGTGCAGGCACTTGGGTCAATATCAGTAAAACGGACACAGGTTTTCCTTCGGGTTGGAGACAAACTGAAATAGCGGTTGCTCCTTCAAACCCCAATGTTTTATACGCCGTTGGCAATGTTTCATCAAGAGGAACGCCAATTTATAAAACAACGGATGGCGGTGCTACTTGGCGGGCAAGTTCAAAACCTTTCTGGCGGGATGATTGCAGTGATGTGCCCAGCGATGCCGATTTCACAAGAGGTCAAGCTTGGTACGATTTGAGCCTTACGGTTGCTCCCGATGACCCCAATACGGTGTATGTAGGTGGCGTCGATTTTTTCAGAAGCATCAATAGCGGGCAAACTTGGACACAATTGACCAGTTGGACGGGCAATTGCCCTAATCAAGGCATCAAATATGCCCACGCTGACCAACATGCGGCGGTGTTTGAACCCAATAACCCCAATGTTTTATACATCGGAACAGACGGTGGCGTTTTCAAAATAGACAACCCTGCTACGAATAATTATAAAGTATCTGAAAAAACCAATGGTTTTATCACAACACAGTTTTATGCTTGTGCTATTCATCCCGATTCGGGCGTCAATCAATTCATGGCGGGTGCGCAAGATAATGGCACTTTGATAGTCCGCTCGGCTGGTGTTGGTAATGTGAATGGGCGCAGTATCGGGGGCGATGGTTTTCTCTGTTTCATAGATGAAAATGAGCCACTTATCCAGATTGGGTCTATTTATAATGGCAATTTTAGACTGTCAAAAGATGGGGGTTTCACTTTTCCAAGCGGGGCGACATCCAATGGTGCTTTTTATAATCCTGCCGATTATGACAGTAAAAATAATATCCTTTACGCACAAACAGATAGGGGGGATTTATGGCGTTGGAAAATTGGCACAAATAATGGCGAAGTCGTTGATTTAGCAAATTTGACGCTCGCCAATGTCACCCATATTTTTGCAGACCCGAGCACCAACAACCGCATTTATATGGGCAATCGTCTGGGTAAATTGTATCGTGTTAATAATGCCGCTACGGGTACGTCTTTGAGTGATGTGTCTTTGGTGGGCAGTTTTACAGGCTATATTTCAAGCGTAGATGTTGAAAAAACGAACAGTAACCATATCTTAGTGACCCTTTCAAGCTATGGAGTTGTAAGTGTTTTTGAATCAACAGATGGGGGTAAAAATTGGATTAACGTCGAAGGCAATTTGCCAGACATGCCCATTCGTTGGGGCATTTTCAACCCTAAAGATACACGCCAAGTAATGCTCGCTACTGAGGGGGGTGTTTGGAGCACCGATAATTTGAACGGCAAAGAAACCGTTTGGTATCCACCGTATCCGGGCAGGGGTACACCCCTTGTGCGGACAGATATGTTGAAAATTCGCACTTCCGATATGACTGTTTTAGCCGCTACTTATGGACGGGGTATGTGGACATCTTCATCTTTCGGTACGCCTAAAGCGGCGATTGATTTTAATGGCGTTTCCTACGTGACTGCTAACACGGTTTTCAATGGTGAAAGCTCTAATGCCGCGGATAGTTTTTTATGGACTTTTGGCGATGGCACAACGGATACGCTTGAAAATACCAAGCATACTTACAACCAGATTGGTACTTTCAACGTGACTTTGATGGTGAATAATGATCCAAAAACTACCAACCGTACGACTTTGAAAGTATTACCTAAACTCAATTTGCCATATAAAAAAACCACCTCAGGATGGTTGGGTGACTTTGAAAAGACAGATGAACACTTTGGCGCATATACGCCTTCTGGCTCTGCTTTTTCAAAAGGAAAATCTAATATTATAGGCAAATCAGGGACAAATAGCGGCAATAACGCTTACGTCTTAGGTATAAACGAGCAATTTTATCAAAAAAATACCACATCTTACCTCTATTTGCCGATGTACGATATGACGCAGCCGAGCATCTATCAACTGAGTTTTTGGGCTATGTTTGACATCCAAAAAGGCTATGATGGCATGCAAGTGGAATATTCATTGGATAAAGGCACGACTTGGCAAACGCTCGGTTCAGCGGATAATGTGAGTTGGTACACCTATAAAAATACAACTGTTAATGGCGGGGCGTTTCCAATTGGCACGTCTTATTTTTCAGGACAATTAGATGATTGGACGCGTTTCAAAATCAATATCAGCCCGCTTGCAGGCAATGCCAATGTCGCATTTCGCTTTGTTTTCAAATCCGATTCGGATACCGCAAATGGTGCAGGTATTGCCATTGACGACGTAGAATTGTCTAAATTTGAAGGGAATTTGAAAACTGCTGTTATCAATCAAAGTGGCGCTTTTGCTAAAACAGGCACGTCAATTGATGTGAAATTTCAGACGCAACCTGAGTTTTATGCTAAAACTTTTGAGCTTGAAATGTCTGAAAATGGGCGCACTTTTAGAAAAGTCGCTACGCTCACTGCCAAAGGAGTTTCAACAGAAGACTTGACAGATTACACCAACCGAATAGACGGTACGCCTTTCGATATTTATTATTTCAGAGTGAAAGTCCTCAACGAAGATGCGCCTTCTAACTATAAATTGGACTTTTATTCGCAGCCTTTTGTCGTAAATCGTTTTCAAGGTACCCCCCTCAGTATAAACAAGGTTTTTCCGAGTCCTTTCACCAATTTTATCGGTATTTTGTTCACAGGTGTGATTCAAAAGGATGTGGATTTCAAACTCTATGATGTGGCAGGGCGTTTGGTATCTTCTGAAAAAGTGAATCTGAATGGTGTTTATCATGAGTTGGATGCTAAAAATTTACCCAAAGGGATTTATCTTTTGAGTGTGCAACTTGGCACAGATAAGCCTTTGGCGTTTAAGCTATTTGGTGGGCAGTAGCGGCGAATTTATTCGCCGCTACAGGATGTATATTAAGCATTGATTATAAACATTTTGACACTACGTGTCAGTTGTAAAGGCTTGACATTGAGCTTATTATAAACATTTTGACACTACGTGTCAGTTGAAGTTAAAAATCCTGATAAAAGCGGGAATGACTCATAGAGTCCAAATGTTTATAATAACTATAGATTTTAGCATCTCTTTCTGACACGTAGTGTCAAAATGTTTATAATATACATGAAACGGGGTAAAATCCCGGTAATTTAGCAAAAAAAATGATGCAAAGACGTTGCAGTGCAACGTCTCTACATAGGCAAACACCTCAAAATGT
>JAYUQN010000801.1:0-2975 GCA_043756725.1 Saprospiraceae bacterium | reverse complement strand
TTGCTGTAATTTTTTGTGTGCAAGAGGGCATTTTTTTACAATAACCTTGTTAAAATGAACCACGTAGAGACGTTGCAGTGCAACGTCTCTACAATTGCACACGAAAAATTACAGCAACAGATTTTTCAGTTTTTTGAAACTAGGAAAGTTACTTTCTGCTATTATGTCTTCGTGAATTTCAAAAACAAGCAAAGATAAATCTCGTAAAATTGATTACCTTTGCGGACTTTTACTAAAAATTGTAAAAACCGAAAATTTTATCCTAACATACAGCAATCGTTTTCATAAAAATACGGGAAAACGATTCACAATTATGCATCATCCGAATATGAAAAAACAGAAAATAGGTATTACCATAGGTGATTTTAATGGTATTGGCTTAGAAGTTATTCTAAAAACAGTATCTGATGAACGAATCTTGAAATACTGTACGCCAGTTATTTATGGTTCTTCAAAAGTTGTTTCTTATCATAAAAACATTGTTCAAGTGGAGTTTCCTTTTGCCAATATCCGTACGGCTTCCGAAGCAGAAGATGGCAAAGTAAACGTTGTGAACTGTTGGCAAGAAAATGTCAATATTACCATCGGCAAAGTAAGTGAAGCAGGCGGCATGTATGCCTATAAAGCCCTTGAAATAGCCGTTCAAGAGTTAAAAATGGGTGAAATTGATGCACTTGTTACAGCTCCTATTAACAAGAAAGCCATGCAATCAGCGGGGTTCCCTTTCCCGGGACATACCGAATATTTAACAGCGCAATTGGGCGCCACTGAAAGTGTTATGCTTTTGGTCAATGATGATTTACGGGTGGGTTTAGTGACCAATCATCTCCCCCTCAGTAAAGTGGCTGAAAATATCACCCGTGAGCGTATTTTAGAAAAAATCAAGATTTTGAATGACACGCTTAAAATTGATTTTTTTATTGAAAAACCTACTATCGCAGTATTAGGTTTAAACCCACACGCAGGCGACGAAGGCGCATTGGGCGATGAAGAAGAAATGATTATCCGACCTGCTATCGAGCAAGCCAAAGAGCAAAGCATTTTGGCATTTGGTCCATTTCCCGCAGATGGTTTTTTCGGCTCTGGGCAACATGTAAAGTATAATGCGATTTTGGCGATGTACCACGATCAAGGGCTTGTTGCTTTCAAAGCCTTGTCTTTTGGTGAAGGTGTCAATTACACCGCAGGACTTTCGGCTGTCCGCACATCACCCGACCACGGCACTGCCTTCGATATTGCGGGGCAATGTATCGCAGACCCTTCATCGTTTCGCAAAGCTTTATATCTTGCTTTAGATATTTCAAAGCATAGAGATGACTATACGGAAATGACCGCTAATCCGCTAAAATCATTAAGTACCAAGCTAAAAACAGGCGAAGACGAAGTTATTCTTGAAGAGCATTTATAACGATGGACAGTTTACAATAGACGTGGTGCGAGTTGATAATCAATAATTTATGCTAACGGGGTTTTTAACCCAATATTCGCATAACTTATCAATTATACATTGAAACCGATTAGAGTCTCGAAAAAAGGTAGAGACGTTGCACTGCAACGTCTCTACGCTGGATTTTCAGGCTACACTTGATAACTCATTGATTTTCAACTCATCGTAAGTGTAATATAACAAAACTGTCCATTCTAAATTGTAAACATGATTGAATTTCAAAGATATATCCTTTCAAACGGCTTACGGGTTATTATCCATGAAGATAATAGCACACCTTTAATAGCCGTAAATTTGCTCTATGATGTGGGTAGCCGTGATGAAAACCCGACACGGACGGGCTTTGCTCACCTATTTGAGCATTTGATGTTTGCTGGTTCAAAGCATGCACCTGATTTTGATATGCCCATCCAACAAGCGGGCGGTGAAAATAATGCTTTCACCAATAATGATATGACCAATTTTTACGCCACCGTTCCTGCTGAAAATCTTGAAACTTTGCTTTGGCTTGAAAGCGACCGCATGCTTACACTCAATGTGAATGCTCGCTCGCTCAATATACAGCGTAAAGTTGTCGTCGAGGAATTCAAAGAAACGACTTTGAATGAACCCTATGGCGATATGTGGCATCATCTGAGTGCCATGACCTATAAAGAACATCCTTATCGTTGGCCCGTTATAGGGCTTGAACCTCAACATATTGTAGAAGCTACCCTGCCCGATGTCAAGAGTTTTTATAAAAAATATTATGTGCCTAATAATGCCATATTGGTGATTGCGGGAAACCTTGAAAAATGTGGCGATACTGTCCATAAGGACTCCTATGGAGAGGGGGTACGTCAAAAAGTAGAAAAATGGTTTGGGGCTATTCCTAAAAGTGAATTGCCACCTCGCAACTTGATTCAAGAACCTCAACAAACAAAAGAAAGGCGCATGAACCTCGAAGCCAATGTCCCTTTAGATGCACTTTTCATGGCATTTCATGCACCCGCACGTTATGACGCTGATTATTATGCGGTGGATTTATTAACCGATGTTTTATCAAACGGCTCTTCATCTCGTTTTTATCGTCGGCTGTTGAAAGATAAAAGGTCTGTGTCTGAAATTGATTGCGCCCAAGCAGGTTATCTCGACCCCAGTTTGGTTATTATAGATGCTAAGCCGACTGACGGTTTGTCCTTAGAAAACATTGAAGGCGATATTTGGGCAGAATTGGAAACGTTGAAAAATGAACCTATTGCAGAAAAAGAATTGCAGAAGCTCAAAAACAAAATGGAAAGCCAGCAAACGTTCAGTGATGCAGCGGCTTTGAACAAGGCGATGAATTTAGCTTTTTATGAATTAATGGGCGATGCGCAACTTATCAATACAGAAATAGAGCTTTACAATGCGGTTTCAGTTGCCGATATTCAACGGGTGGCACGTCAAATTTTTAGAAAAGAGAACTGTTCCGTTTTGTATTACAAAGCAAAAAAGGCAGAATAGACTCAAGCAAAGATTTAGGGTAAGTTTTTTGAAATATGGGGTT
>JAYUQN010000800.1:0-8030 GCA_043756725.1 Saprospiraceae bacterium | reverse complement strand
TTTTGAAAATCCGAATATCAAAAAAGTAGGTCAAAATCTGAAATACGATTTGATTGTCTTAAAATGGTATAATCTTGAAATGCAAGGCGGTGCTTTTGATACCATGTTGGCACATTATCTTTTAGAGCCTGAAATGCGGCACAGTATGGATTATTTATCTGAAACTTACTTGAAATATGCCCCCGTTAGCATCGAAACTTTGATAGGAAAGGGTAAAAATCAGCTATCCATGCGGGACATTTCGGTTGAAAAGGTAAAAGATTATGCTGCCGAAGATGCCGATGTCACGTTTCAACTCTACGAATTTTTTAAACCACAGCTCACTACTGAGGGGTTAGAAAAGCTGTTTGAAGAAGTTGAAATGCCGCTTGTAGAAGTGCTAACCACGCTTGAATACAACGGGATTCGCATAGATGGAGCCTATTTAGAAGCGTTTTCAAAGGAATTGGAAGTGAAAATCCGAGAAGCAGAAGAACGGGTGTATCAGCAAGCGGGCATGCGTTTCAATATTGCATCACCCAAGCAAGTGGGCGAGGTTTTATTTGACAAATTAAAATTATCCTCAAAAGCAAAGAAGACAGGCAAATCGGGTCAATACTCCACCGATGAAGACACGATGCTCGAATTGGCAAAAGAGTTTCCAGTAGCACAAACCATTTTGGATTTCAGAGGTTTGGCAAAACTGCAATCCACTTATGTAGATGCTTTGCCCCGCATGATAAATCCTAAAACGGGCAGAGTTCACTCTTCTTTCAATCAAGCCTTAGCAGCAACAGGGCGTTTGAGCAGTAACAATCCCAATTTGCAAAATATCCCCATCCGCACTGAAGAAGGGCGACGCGTACGCAAGGCTTTTGTCCCTCGCAGCGAAGATTATATTTTATTGTCAGCCGATTATAGCCAAATCGAATTGCGTTTGATAGCTGAAATTGCGAATGAAACCGCCATGCTTGAAGCCTTCCAACAAGGTTTAGATATTCACTTGGCAACCGCTGCAAAGGTGTATGGAGTACCCCTCAGTGATGTCACTCCTGAACAGCGTAGAAATGCCAAAACGGTAAATTTTAGTATTATTTATGGCGCAGGTGCCGTAAATTTGTCGCAACAGCTCAATATCCCTCGCGCAGAAGCAAAAAAATTGATCGAGCAATATTTTGATACCTATAAAGGCTTGAAACGCTATATGGAAACGGTAGTGGAAGATGCTCGTAAAAACGGTTATGTTATGACACTCATGGGTCGCCGCCGCATTTTGAGAGATATTGACAGCCGAAACGCCTTAGCCCGCACCAATGAGGAACGGGTTGCTATCAACACCCCGATACAAGGCTCGGCTGCGGATTTGATAAAAGTGGCTATGATAAACATTCATAAAGCTTTGAAAGAACAGAATTTACAAACAAAAATGATATTACAAGTGCATGATGAATTGGTTTTTGATGTTTATAAACCTGAATTAGAAATCGTAAAACCATTGATTGAACACTGCATGAAACACGCATTGCCCAACTTGAAAGTGCCCATAGAAGTGGGTATGGGCTTTGGTGAAAATTGGTTAGAAGCGCATTGATTTGCTTTTTATGATACGACTTATTAGTAAAAAATTTAACTTTGTATTGTTCTAATCATGAGGGGGCATTTCACCTCGATATAACAAATATTTTAAAAAAAATTGTTGTGTTAAAACACTGCATCACATTAAATAAATAAAAATTATGAGCATCAGTGAACTAAAAAGCGGTGTATCTGACCGCATCAGCGCGCTGCACTTGCGCCGCAAATTCTTCTGGATTTTGGCAATCTTGGGTTTAGGTTTAGCTATTTATTCAGCTATTATTCTCTATTATCCATATAGCGAAGGAACACGCTCTGGTATTTTAAGAAAATTGAGCCACAAGGGTTTTATTTTCAAAACATGGGAGGGTGAGCTACAAATGAGTGCTGTAATGGTGCCAAGCCCCACGGATGATAATATAGCAGGCGGCAATATTTGGCTTTTCTCTGTAAAAGATGATGCTACTATTAAATCTCTTCAAGAAGCAGAAGTAACGGGTAAACGCGTGAATTTGCACTATAAAGAACATTTAAAAGCACTCTTTTGGCGAGGTGATACACGGTATTTTGTAGATGGTGTGTCGGTTGTACAAGACTAATCAGTAATGGGTAATGGGTAATAGGTAATGGGTAATGGGTAATAGGTAATAAGCAAATTACCCATTACCCATTACCCATTACCCATTACCCATTACCCATTTTCAAATCTGCATCTTCTTCAATTTCTAAAGGATGCCAAAAAATGGAACTAAAATTTTGCACAATATTGTCAACAACCACAATGCCTTCGGCTTCTAAAAGTTCTTGCATCCTTGTAGGCGTTTCAAAATGTAAGCGACCAGACAATTCACCTTTCCTATTCACAACTCTTTGTGCGGGGATACCCCCCTCAGTAGGACAATGATTTAATGCCCAACCCACCATACGAGGAGAGCCTAAGCGCAAATAATCCGCTATTGCGCCATAATTGGTGACACGTCCTTGTGGAATAAGGCGCGTAACGGCATATACATCTTCCCAATAGTGTTGTTTTTTCATGTCGAATGCAAATTAATAAGTGCTATTAGAAAACCAATCGCCAAAAGGAGGTAATTGTTTGCGGCTCAATTCTTCTTCTATGCGCATACGTTCTTCTTCTTCAAATTGCCGTTCTGCTTTTGTTTTCTCAAATATATGGCGTTCAAAAAAGTAGCTTTTTTCTTCATCTACAATCTCATGGTGCCCTTTTTCTTCATCTTCTAATTCTTCTTTGAAAAAATAGGCAACGAAGATGCCCATAATAGCCCCTATCAAATGGCTCTCCCAACTAATATTCCGCTTTAAAATTTCAGACGTTGGTAATACACCCGTGAACATGCCACTGTATAAAATAGTCACAATCAAAGCCAAAATAATGCTGCGAATACTTCTTCTAAATATGCCTGTCCAAAACACAAACGATACTAAACCATAGACAACATAACTCAAACCTATGTGAAAAACATCAGCACGTGCAAAAAGCCAAACAAATATTCCTGTTATGAAATAAATGATGGAAAAAGAACGAAGTGCAACACGCGGATAAAAATAGATGATAAGGGTTGCTAAAACCAAGAAAGGAATGCTGTTTGATGCCAAATGTCCCCAGTCAGCATGAAGCAGGGGTGCAAAGAGAATACCACGCAAACCAAAAGTTTCACGTGGATATATGCCCCAAAAGCCCAAATCCCAGTCCATCCACGTTTGGGCTAAATGGATAGCCCATAAAAAGAGGGTAAAATAGAGTGGTGGTAAAAAGCTATCTCTGAAATTTAGACGATTATCTTCCAATGTGTTTTTATTTTAAGTTCAAATATAGGATAAACGTTTATAAAATACAAATGGCAGAAAAGGATAGCAAGTTTTTATACTTCTTCAATCTCAAACCCCAAACTTTTCAAATCTTTCCAAAATTGAGGATAAGATTTGTCCACTACTGCAGGGTCTTCAATTTTAATAGTATCGAACATGGCTAAGGGCGCAAAAGCCATTGCCATACGGTGGTCTTCATAAGTAGGGAAAGCAGGTATTTTTTCAAATTCCGCTTTGCCATCAATCATAAAATATTGTTTTTGCGTTTTTTGAGCGAAACGAGCAGGGAGTTTCACAAAAGAAGCACCGACTTTTGCCAACTCATTTTTCAAGGCTTGCACCCTATCCGTTTCTTTAATAAAAAGTGTTTCTAAACCTGTAAATAAACCTTGCACACCTACGCCTGCACAAATAACGGCAAAGGTTTGAGCTATATCTGGGCATTTCACAAAATCCCATTCAAAAAGTTCGGTAATAGGATTGCCCGATTTTGTCAATATTAGCCCCCCCTCAGTAAATTCAGTGTCAATGCCAAAATGAAAACCCATCTCAACAGCTACCGAATCCCCTTGTAAACTATCCTTGAAAAGTCCATTGAGTTTCAAATCCAACTTTTCAGCAAAAGCGGCTAAAGCATAATAGTAAGAAGCAGCAGACCAATCGGCTTCAACGGTAATATCTCGAGCTTTATATTCTTGTTTTTCAACGATAATCGTATTTCCCAACCATTCATGTTCTATACCAAAGTATTGCATTAAAGTTAAGGTCATTTGGATATAAGGCAAAGACACAATCGTGCCTTCGAGTGTCAAACGTAACCCATTTGGTAGTGTTGGCGCTATCATCAATAAAGCCGTAATATATTGGCTACTCGTATCGGCTGCAATGCTCAATTCGTTGGTTTTCAGCGATTTAGGTGCATTCACTTTCAAAGGTGGGTAGCCCTGCTTTTCAAGATATTCAATGTCGCAACCCAAAGCAATGAGGGCATTGACAAGTTTTCCAATAGGGCGTTGTTTCATACGCTCAGAGCCTGTCAATATTTGAGTGCCTTGTTGAAAAGCAAGGTAAGCGGTCATAAAGCGGAAAGTTGTACCAGCAGCCCCCGCATCGAAAACGTCTGCATCTTTATCTTTCAATAATTTTAACAGAGTCGTCGTATCTTTTGAAGTAGAAAGATTTTTGATATTGAAAAAATCATTGCATAAAGCTCTGATAATCAATATTCTATTAGAAATACTCTTGGAGCCGTCAAGCGTGATTTCACCTACAATATGGCGGTCGAGCTTTGAAATTTTATAGACCATTAATTTTAAATTTAGAATGGACTGCAAAATTATAAAAAATACGGATGTTTTATAAATCCGTTTGAAATGCTTTTATTCGTTAACAGATTTAGGGTAAGTTTTTTTAAAACTTACCCTAAATTTTTAGCGAAATAAAGTGTCAAAGTCAAGCATTTTTATTTATATCCCACCCATTGACGGGTTTCTTTATTAAAAAGCCAGTAAATACCATTGGCATAAGCGAAATTAAACATGGTTTCTTGAGGTGCATCTTCTGGCAATTTTAAGGTTTCTGTCATCAAGCCCGAATTGATGTCGTAAAGCTCAATACTTTTTGTATCGGTATTGTAAAGACCCAATTCTGCTTTTTCTTTACCTGTGAAAACCATAGTTGTCGCATTATAGTATTCGGGCAATAAAAAAGGGTCTTGAGATTCATCTTTTTGTGCATCTGATTGATTGGTTTTGCCAACAAACAAAGTCGTTTCTTTTCCTGTTTCTTCACCATTGTCTTTGTAAACGACTATCGTATTGCCATCAAGGAAATAGATTTTGCCATTTTTGGGATTGTAAGTACCTACTGATTGCTCATCGGGTTGTTTCATGCCTTCTGCTTCAACGGTTGTGGTAGTGGGTAGACCATTTTCATCAAGTTCATATTTTACCCAACCGCCATCAGCAAAACCATTGGCTTGTATTTTTTTCTCCTGAGTATTATACCACAACCCGCGCACATCAAACTTTGCTGACAGGTCATTATCAGAAAGCCTTTTGCCTTTTTTATTAAAAACACCCATTGGAAATTCTGTATTTCCTGCAAAAACAGCATAATATTTTTGCTGCTCAGGATGCCAAATAACACTGGCTCCGTTGGCGCCACTGCCTTCAGGCATTTGAAGTTCGAGTACTTTTGTTAGCTCCTGATGTTGTTGAGCGAAATTGTTTAGGGGTGCAAAGCACATACCTATAAGGAAAGCGATAGAAAGACGTAGCATGTTAAAGTCAGTTTTGATTAAAAAATTGTTGCTGTTTTAGATTCTTTTTTAGTGTTGAAAAACAAGTGCCAAATTTTACATTTTTGACTGCTTTGAAAGTAAATAACGTGTTTTGAAGAAAGAATACCATTGAAAAGGTAGATAATACTTAACGTGTAATTTTTTTTGAAAATAATAATCTTTTTTAACAATAAACAATAAGATATATGAGTTTTTAAAGCGTAAATAAATTGAACAATCTATTTTTTTTATCTAAAATTAAACCTTATCGCGCATGGAGGAACTCTCTACACAAAACAACCTTGTAAGATTTTTGTATCAAGAAACTTCTTTGAGAGAAGAAATTGCATTTAAAAGACACTTAGATTCTGATGCAGCTTTGCAAGATGAATACACAATGCTGAAAGAAGCAAAACAGCAATTGCCTAAAGTGCTTTTCAATCCAACATCTTCCGTTTTAGACAGAATTATGAACCATAGCCGCACAACAGCGACTGAACATTTCTGCTAAATTTCAGCACTCAGAAGTTTGATATTTGTTCAAAAAAAGCCTTTAAACGATGGATTATCGTTTGAAGGCTTTTTTCATTTTGATAGATTTTTTAATTTTATTTAGATTTAATCCAAATAAAATTAAAAAACTTTGTGTTTCTGAAAAAGGCGTATTAGTTTTGCGGCACTATTTATAATTAATCTAAATAAAATTAATGATTATGACAATCGCAAAGCTTTCTGCCCTATTTGCTCTGTTTATTTTTATCCCTTTTTGCACTTTTGCGGCTTCTGGTGAAACAGGCAATATAAAAGGTGTTGTGCTTGACCAAGCCCATCAACCTGTTGTCGCTGCAAATATTATTTTGCAAGGTACCGTACGTGGTGCCGCAACAAACGATAAAGGGGAATATATTATAAAAAACATTGATATTGGTAGATATACTTTGGTTGTTTCAAGTATCGGCTTTCAAATTCAAGAAAAAAACATCGAAATACTGAGGGGGGTAACAACATCTCTTGATTTCACGCTTTCTGAAAATAATCTTGCTCTTGAAACGCTTCATGTCGTTTTCAACAAAGGCGTTGGTGGTACAGGGCATTTGCCCGAAGTGAGTGATTACGCCATCAATGCCACTAAAAAAAATGAAGTGGTGAAGCTCGACCGACTCGATGCCAACCTTGCCATGAACAATGCGCGACAAATTTATAACCGTATTCCCGGTATCCATATTTGGGAAAGCGATGGCTCGGGTATTCAACCCGGCTTGGCGTCTCGAGGTTTAAGCCCAAATCGGTCTTGGGAATTCAATGTGCGGATGAATGGCTACGACATTACGCCCGACCCGATGGGCTATCCAGAAGCCTATTACAACCCGCCAATGGAAGTGGTGGATAGAATTGAAATTGTTAGAGGTGCCTCATCTTTGCAATATGGACCTCAATTTGGTGGCTTGCTCAACTATGTTTTACGCAAACCCGATGCTTCAAAAAGAATACTGGTTGAAAGTCAAAATACTGTCGGTAGCAACGGGCTTTTCAGCACTTTCAACTACATCGGTGGCACAGAGGGTAAGTTGAATTACACAGCTTATTATCAAAAAAGGATTGGCGATGGGTGGCGACAAAACAACCATTTCAATACCGATCATGCGCATGTTGAAATGAATTATGCTTTCACCAATAAGTTTAAAATGGGTTTTGAAATGACCTATATGACTTACAAAAGCCAGCAACCAGGCGGATTAACAGATTCTCTGTTTTCTATAAATGCCCAACAAAGTTTGCGTAGCCGCAATTGGTTTAGCACCCCCTGGCTCGTTCCCGCCTTGACAGCAGAGTATATTTTCAGCGAAAATACTCGATTGAGTTTCAAAGCTTTTGGTACGCTGGGTGAGCGGAGTAGTATCGGTGTTGTGAATGCGATTACCAATAAAGACCCCCTCAGTAGTAACCGTCAAATTGACCGAGATTTTTATAAAAACATCGGCGCTGAAGCACGTTTGCTATCAAACTATACGCTTTTAGGTAAAAAACAGACTGTTGCTACGGGCATTCGTTATTTCAATGGCAATATGAAACGGCAACAAAAAGGCAAAGGCGACACAGGAATAGACTATAATACAACGCTTTTGGATGTCCCTTTTCCAACGGATTTGACTTTCAACAATAAAAATTTTGCGGCTTTTGCTGAAAATATTTTCCGCATCACCGACCGTTTTTTAATGACAGGTGGCTTGCGATTTGAAAATGTTTCAACCCAATCAGACGGGCGTTTGAGCTACAAAACAGATGGCAGTGAAAACCGTATTGCAGGCATAAAACGCAGCCGTACTTTTGTTTTGGCGGGCGTGGGTGCAGAATTTCACCCAAC
>JAYUQN010000799.1:0-2979 GCA_043756725.1 Saprospiraceae bacterium | reverse complement strand
AGTTGGCACAGTATGCTAAAAGTTTAAGTTTAGATTCTGGTATTTATCTTGTTTTTATCGAATCTGAAATTTCAAATGAAACGGTTGTTGAAGCCTCTGAAATCATAGACGATATTTTGATAAAAACACATTTAGTGCCTTATAACTTGGAAAAAGATTTTTGAAAGAGTATTCTCTGGTAACTTCGGAAATCTCCAAAATAAACGTTATGACACTACGTGTCAGTAGAAAAGCTTGGAATCTGCTGTTATTATAAACATTTTGACTCTACGAGTCATTCCCGCTTTTATCGGGATGTTCCAAGAAAATTGAGGGAAAGTTCCCATAGGGATTCCTTCGGAAAAATGACTCGTAGAGTCAAAATGTTTATAATAACCACGATTTTGAACTTTACGCTTTGACACGTAGTGTCATAATGTTTATTTTGAAGATTTCCGAAGTTACCAGTATAAACTCTTATTTCATTATCATTTGTCCTGTAAAATTATTAAATGCCCGTGTTAGGAACGTTAAAATAATAAAGTAACAAAATTTATTCTTTCTTTTGCATCAAAATTATCAATAATGCAAAAAGATTTTGATTATCCGTCTTCTGTAAAAGCAACAATGAAATCCTATTACAGTCACTTACTTGAGCGTCAACGCCGTCAATATGCTGCTGTTGAATCCCTGAAATTAGGATGGGGCGGTCAAACATACATCTGTGATTTATTTGATTTAACTCATAAAACCTTACGTAAAGGCATCAGTGAAATCAAAAATTCAGAAGAGAATGCAGCTTTTGGGACGGTACGCCAAAGAAAGATTGGCGGTGGTCCTAAATTTTTTTTATCCAAGAGCCAAGTCTAGTCAAGTTGTTAGGCTCGTTTTTGTTAGAGTATAAAGCGGGTAGTCCAACCGATCCCAATGTTCATTGGATTTCTTTAAAACATAGTCAAATTCAGCGTTTATTTAATGAAAAGCATCAAATACAGTTGAGTATGCGCTTTATTCGTCAAGTTGTAGCCCGTTTGGGCTATCGTTATAGAAGCATTAAAAAAGATATAGCCACGGGTAGTTATAGCCGCCGTGATGAACAATTTAAAATCATTTTCGCTATGGTTGCCCTTATATCTCTACGAAACCCTATTTTGAGTCTTGATTGTAAGAAAAAAGAATTACTTGGCAACCTGTATCGAGGGGGTAAAGTGTTAACTATAGGACAGCAAAAATCTTATGACCATGATTTTTCAAATTTGGGTACAGGCAAAGTCATACCTCATGGTATTTATGACTTGCAATTCAATCAAGGGTTCATAACTATTGGTAATAGTAGTGAAACGGCTACTTTTATTACAGATAATCTACGGTGGTGGTGGGAAACCTTTGGTATTCATCAATACCCAGATGCCAAACACCTCCTGTTACTCTGTGACTCTGGTGGTGGTAATTCTTATAGACACCATGCTTTTAAAAAAGCCTTACAAGCCTTGGCAAAAGAAATTGGACTTGACATAATTGTTTGTCATTATCCACCTTATGCCTCTAAATGGAATCCCATTGAACATCGTTTGTTTTGTCATATTCATCAAGCAATGAGCGGACAAATGTTTCAAAATTATGAAACTGTTCAAAAACTCATTGAGAATACCAGTACAAATACTGGCTTAACTGTGAAAGTCCGCATTCATTTGAAAGAGTACCAAACAGGTATTAATACCCTAAAATCAGAGGTCGATGAAAAAAGAATTCAGTACCACAAAGATTTACCAGAACTCAATTATAAAATCGCAGCTTAATTTGTTACTTTATTATTTTAGCGTTCCTTAATTGATTTTTATTATCAAAAAATGTAATGCCTGCCACACTTTCATCCAATCCAATAGACCTTGATTCCTGCCCTAAAAACGAATGCCCCCAATAAAATTCTACCAACCGTTTCTGCCCATTTTTCAGTGAAATAATGGCTTTTATTTCATTTTTTTGAGCTGAAATTAACTTTTTTACCGTTTTCTTAACACTAAAAACCTTTAAATCGTCTTTAAATTGGGTGGCTAAAAATAATTCTTTTGTATTGTTCTGAACTGAAATGCGGGTCAAACCCCTTGCATCGTGTGGGACAATGAATCCGCTTTGCTCTATACTGAGGGGGGTAAAATTTTTGTTTCCTGCGTTTTTTAGAACCAACCCGTTGAAAGCATCGGCGCGCCCTTGTATCAATTCCATACCATAATCATTGCCGACCATTATCACATCTAACAAACCGTCACCGTCATAATCGTAGGAAAGCATACCATATATCGGGGCTAATTGCGCTTCAACAGGCAGGGGCGTTAGTTGAAATTTGCCATTTCCCAGATTTTCAACGAAACTGGAATACAACCAATTAGCTGACAATATTTGCGCCCCTTCGAGTTCTTTTTTTGAAAAAACATCTTGCACGGTTGCTGCACCAAACGCACTGTATGTTTTAAATTTAGTGCGAATCATCACCAATTGCTTAATCATATCATCGCGCGTATTGTAAAAATATTCATGCTTTTTACCCGTAGAATCTGCCCAATAACAGGAAATAAACGGGTCGTATAAGCCATTATTATCGAAATCCTTTGCGTATATGCGTAAAGGTTCAGCACTGCTGCATTGAAAATAAGTGTTTTTACCGAAATTCCCTGCTATATAATCCATATCGCCATCGTTGTCAAAATCGCCCGCCACTAAGCTGTTCCACCACCCTATTTTATCTGAAATGCCTGTTTGTTGGGTCATGTCTATAAGTTTTCCACCTTTATTTTGTAAAAAAGTCAAAGGCATCCACTCACCTGCGAGGATTAAATCGGGTTGATTGTCGTTGTTAAAATCTGTCCAAAGCGCATCACTTACCAAACCAATTGTTGCTAATTGCGGGCAAACTTGCTCTGTAATATCCGTAAACCCAGCCCCCCGACCCCCAGAGGGGGAGTTAGCCCCCTTGCCCCCAGAGGGGGAGTTAGTCCCCCC
>JAYUQN010000798.1:0-8035 GCA_043756725.1 Saprospiraceae bacterium | reverse complement strand
TTAGCCTGACGGCTATGGTCTCTGACCTGCGTGTCCTATCTAATATGGCAACCCCATCAGTATTCAGCAATAAAACGGCTGCAATACTGAGGGGTGTTTTTTTTTATGGCTACCTTTGTGTTGAAAACAATATTTTTTGACAACCTAATATTTTTTAAATTATCTTTGTCAAAAAAACGATTTATGGCAAGAGATAAAATACACAATGCAGTGAGGCGGGCTTTAGAAAAAGAAGATTGGTTGATAACAAACGACCCGTTTTATGTAGAAAGTGGAGGTATTGAAATTGAAGCAGATTTAGCAGCCGAAAAATTTATAGTGGCTGAAAAGGGAACTTTAAAAATTGTTGTCGAAATCAAAGGACTTGGAAAGCGGTCTCTATTGTATGATTTTCATCGAGCAATAGGACAATATATTGATTACAGAGGTGCTTTAAATGATGAGAGGATTGATAGAAAACTCTACCTTGCCATTCCAGAGTCTATTTATACTCAAATGACAGCAAAACCATTTTATGAACGCCGATTAACTGAAAATACCGTGAGCCTTATAATTATTGATATTACTAATGAAATTGTAAAACAATGGATAAGATAACGAAATATAAAAAAATCATTAAAGAGATGTTGGAAGTGCTGGCTTCCCGCATACCTGTCAATAGACCAACACTGAAAAAGCATTTGATTATTGACGATACCAAAAATGAATATGTTCTCGTATCAATGGGTCCCAATGATACGAAGTATTACTACAATGTTTTAGTCCATCTAGAAATAAAAGATGGCAAAATCTTAATTCACGAAGAAAATATTGACCCTACTATTGGCGAGAGAATGATGGATAAAGGGATCGCTGAAAACGATATTTTGCCTGTTTATTTACAGAATTATGCCTAAAATACTAATCTTTAAGGCTACAACCTTTCTACCTTTCCCTTGGCAGATTGAAAGGATACATACGCATTTACGGGATTTTATGCCAGATGGCAACGGGCATTAGCAAAACGAGCGGGCGTGCTGGTTAGGCATTTTAAAACTCAAAAGCACTTTCTTGGTATTGTGAAATACTAAGAAAGTGCTTTTTTTATGCTACTTACACTCCCGCAGGTACACCCACAGCCACTCCTCAGTATGGCGGCAATATTTCGCAAGCACTCTGGCAAGTGCGGGGCCTGATGGCGCAGGGTATTAGCAAAACGAACGGCTGTGCTAGTGAGGTGTTATAAAACTAAAAAGCACTTTCTTAGTATTGAAAATACTGAGGGGGTGCTTTTTTACTTGAATTAGGATTGATAGGATTTTGAAGGATTCGTAGGATGCTTACACGAATTTCGCAGTGCTTTTGTCAAAATTGTGTAGGCATCCTACGAATCCTTTAAAATCTTACCAGATGGCGCAGGGTGTTAGCGCACGTGGCTCGTTAGGATTTGAAAATCCGACACGGTTATTTGGCAGGTCTCTCCAAAGGAGTCCTATGGACCGACCTGCGTGTCCTATCTAATATGGCAACCCCTCAGTATTCAGCAATAAAACGGCTGCAATACTGAGGGGTGTTTTTTTAGGACTATCTTTGTGTTGAATGAGATAGGACATGCAGGTCAGTCCATAGGACTCCTTTGGAGAGACCTGCAAAATAGCCGTGTCGGATTTACAAATCCTTACGAGCAGCCCCGTTCATTGGTTGAGATTTGTGGGTAGTGGAAGAGGGGGGCGAGCTGGCAAGTTTCCTTCCCAAAGTTGGGTGTTTGACAACTAAATCAATTTTTTCATATACGAGTTTAGCAAAATTTTGTGCGGATTGGAGAGAGGTTTTGTCTTGAAAAGTTATGGATTCTCCTTCCACAAAAATAAATACCCCACCGCCACCAAAGCCAAAACCCCACAAAAGTAAAACGGCAATGCCATGCGTGAAACATCGTTGTGGTACAAGGCTTGTGAAATATACGCCCCGATGCCAATCCCGATTTCTAAGCCAATATACATGGTTGCCAAGCCTCGACCACGGGTTTCAGCGGGTACTAAATCAATTACCCACGCTTGCAAAGTGGGCGTATTCATGCCCCATGAAAAGCCGAAAATGGTTGCTGCAAGCATAAAACTCGTAAAATCGTGGGCATAAGCTGTTAAAAACATGGCAACAGCCATCGCAAAGGCTGACCATTGCAAGACATAGACCCGCCCACGCCTATCCGATGTTTTACCCGCTACCAAACGAATAAGAAGCGATGAAAAAGTGAAAACGGCGAAGAAAAGACCTTTATTCCCGATGCCCAAGTGTTTACTCATATCGGGGGAAATAGTCAAGACTGCCCCTGAGCCAAAAGCCAATAAAAACTGGACGATGAAAGTAGGCAAGGCTTTGGGTTCAAATATTTCAAAGCGGTTGATTTTCAAGAGTTTAAATGAAAAAGGTTGGGTTTGAGGCAGGGTTTCATTCATGTTTTTCACCAATATCACGACTGAAAGTAGGGCTAATATGGATGAAAACACAAATAAAGCATTGATGCCGACCCCTTCAGTAATGGCGCTTCCAAACACAGGGGCAATGCTCATGCCCACACTGGCACTGATGCCCAAAGCACTCATTGCCTCGCCCCGTCTTTCAATAGGCACAATATCTGCTACATAAGCCGAAGTAGCGGTGGGCTTGAAACCTGTTGAAAAACCATGTACGAGACGCAATAATAGAAATCCCGCTACCGTTGTCAAAAAAGGGTACAAGGCGCTGCAAACCACACAGACCAACGAACCAAAAACCATAACGGGCACACGCCCAATGGTATCGGTGAGTTTGCCGCTAAAAGGTCTTGAAACCCCAGCCGTCAATGTGAAGGCGGCTAAAATATAACCTTTGTAATCTGCACCGCCCAAGCTCGTCAAATAGTCGGGCAATTCAGGTAAAAGCATCTGAAAACTGGCAGTGAAAAAAAAATTGCTAAGGCAAAGTAACCAAAAAGGCAGGGTATAGAGTCGGGTAATTGTCTTATCCATGCCGCAAAATTAAGGATTGTAGCTGGAATTTTAGGTAAAGAAGACAATTATCTGAGCGTTTCAAAGAGAATATTAACAAAAATGAAATTTTCTTAAAAAAATATGCTCATTTTCAAAACAAAATCCTTTTTTTTACGAAAACATAATTAATAATTTTAATATTAAAATTAACATAAAATTAACCTTGTTTTCGGGAACTAAAAACCGCTTTTTGTGGTCTTACGTATATACACTTTAGAAAGGTAAATAGTCACCTAAGAATTGTGAGGCATGGGCAGTTTTGAGTTTTCAACTGATAACTTAAAACTGATAACTGTAAGAGAAGAGTTTGTTTATTTTCATACATTCTTGTTGTTTAGTTACATGTCCGTCTCGTTTCAATCGGGACGGATTTTTTTTTGCCCTACTTTTCATTCTACTTTCTCTTGGAACTTAATAAAATTTTGCATCATCGCCATATCTACCACGCCAATAACTTTTTCATCTTGTACCACAGGCATCAGGTATTGCCCTGTCTCCAACATTTTATAATACACTTCTTTGATGCTGTCGTATTGATGTATGGTTTTAAACTCGTGGGTCATATAGGTAAAAACAAGGGCATCGTAGTGCTTATTTTTCACGGCATCCAAAATATCATCGTCTTGTAGCACCCCCCTCAGTGAGGCTTGTGTAGGGATTTCAGCGTCATTCAAAATATCGCTGCCATCGAAAACTAAAAAATTGGCTTCAAAACCTTTTGCCATTTCAGAAGCTGCCGTTTGCATCAAATCACTTGTTTTCAAAAAAGTAAAATGCGGTCTTAAAATATTGATAACCGTGTGGCGGCTCAATATTTCCTCCATGCGCACACTTTTATATTCATTACGAGCCGTTGTGAAAATAAAAACACTGATGAGCGCTAAAACGGGCTGAACATCCCAGTCAATGAAGGATAACGAAACGTTTGTCTTTGAAAAAGAGGAAAATAAGTAACGAAACACGGGCAAAACAGCATAAATAATAAACCCAATAGAGATAACTTGCCCAAAAATAGAAGCGATATAGGTTGCTTTTGAACGCCCCAATCTGAGCGATAATAAAGCCCGCAGCACCCGACCACCATCCATCGGAAAAGCGGGTATCATATTGAAAACCACCAAACCGACATTTGAGTAAAGCAAAGCATAGAGCAATTTCATAGATGTATCATCACTTGATTCATGCGCTGCAAACTCTTCAACACCGAACTGAAAGGAGTACGAAAAATACATCAATACGCTTAAAATCAACACGATGGCAACATTGACAGCAGGACCCGCTATGGCAACCACAAATTCTTGAAAAGGCTTCTCTGGCATTTTATCTAAGCGCGCCACACCGCCTATGGGCAAAATGGTGATGTCTCGCGTAGAAACGCCATAAAAACGAGCGGATAAAGCATGACCAAACTCATGCAAAACCACACAACCAAACAAACCCAATACATAAGCACTCAGAAAAGCAATAGAGGGTAAAGTTTTACCAACATACACAACAACCAAAAACAACAACCAAAAAGACCAATGTACAAACACTGGAATTCCGAACAATTTAGCAATTTTAAATGAACCGCGCATTTTTTAGAGAGGTAGTTTCATGAATTAATTGTAAGGAAATGATGAATAATAAATGTTAGATGATGAATCTCTAAATAATTGATAATCAATTAATTGTAACTTGAAATTGTGCCTTGTTGTTTTCATCAACATATCCCATTTATCAAATCTCTTCCTAATCTCGCATCAAAATTAATACTTAAACGATAAATTTGTCTTTTGCAGGTTCAAATTGTTGTTAATGATTTTACAATGAAAATAATACAAATGTATGAAATTTAATTATAATGAACAAATGACAATGAACAAATGACAATGTCCAATCTATTGATTACCAATGCGAATAATGGGTTTCCCGTAGGGATTCCTTCGGAAAAAAAGCCCCTTTAGGGGTGAAATATTGGTAAGCTGGAAGTCATTTCACCCCTAATGCCTACGTTTCGCTTAAAATTTAAGGTCGTTTTGTAAAATTAGTGGGTTCAAGTTGTCAAAATCTAAAAACCCACAAATTTCACAAAACGACCTTAAATTTTAAGCGAAACGTATGCTCATGGTACATCCAGATGAAATCGGGAAGGTGCTTTTAACCCATTATTCGCATTACCAACAAATTGTCATTTGTCATTTGACTATTGAGCCATTCATCCAACCTTCGGGTGGCGCAACGAAGCCTAATTTGCCCTCTGCATTTTCAGCCGTCATTATCATGCCATTTGACTCAATGCCGCGCAACTTGCGGGGTGCCAGATTAGCGACCACCAATACGTGCTGTCCAACAATATCTTCTGGTTTGAAATGTTCGGCTATGCCTGACACGATAGTACGGGTTTCAAAACCCAAATCAATACTGAGTTTTAATAATTTATCGGCTTTTTCCACTTTTTCAGCGAACAAAATTGTACCTGTGCGAATATCCAATTTAGCAAAATCATCGTATTGAATCGCCTCATTCAGGGGTTTATACTGTCCAAAGGGACTCCTATGGAGAGGGGGGGTAACGATTTCTGTTTTCAGATTTTCGGTTTCTGATTTTGCGTCCTCTACAATTGGTAGGACTTCGGGTTGTGGATTATTCATTTTATCTGATTCTTCTAATTTTTCAATTTGAGCATTAATCACTTCATCCGTTATGCGGACAAAAAGGTGTTGCGGTTCATCGAGCGGCTGACCTGCGGGAATTAAAGATTTATTATGCCGTAAATTTTCTACTAATTTTTCAAAATCACCATTTTCTAAGTCATTGAGATTGAGCATTTTACGCAATTTTGCCGCCGTGAAAGGTAAAAACGGTTGACAAGCGACACTCAAAGCGGTGACAATTTGCATACCCAGATTCAAAGCTGTGGCGGCGGCATCACGGTCTGTTTTCACCGTTTTCCACGGCTCGTTGAATTGCAATAGCTGATTGCCTTGTGTGGAAACATCCAACAAAGCCTGTAAAGCACTTCTAAAATCAAAGGCTTCAATAGATTGTCCTATTTTTTCAATCCCTGACAGCAAACGGGCTATTTCTACTGAGGGGGGTACTTTTTGAGTAGGATTTTCACTTGAAACAAGCGATTCAGCAACCAAAGGCGGCACTTTGCTATCAAAGTTTTTCTGTACTAAAACAAAAACCCGATTGATAAAATTCGCCAAATTGCCCACCAATTCTGCATTATTGGCTTCTTGAAAACCTTTCCACGTAAATTCAGAATCCCGTTGTTCGGGCATATTTTTAATCATATTGTAGCGCAAAACGTCTTCTTTCCCTTCAAAATCCTCCAAATATTCATGCACCCATACCGCCCAATTTTTCGATGTTGAAATTTTACGCCCTTCCAAATTCATGAACTGATTGGCAGGCACATTGAGTGGCAGCACATAACCACCATGCTGACGCAACAAAGCGGGAAAAATAAGGCAGTGAAATACAATATTATCTTTACCGATGAAATGTATCAAAGCCGTGTCGTCATTTTGCCAATACGTTTTCCACAAATCGGGTTGCCCTTTATCTATTGCCCATTGCTTTGTTGCTGAAATATAGCCGATGGGTGCATCTAACCATACATAAAGTTTCTTTTGTCCCGATTCATCTATTTCAGGCGGCACAGGTATGCCCCAATCCAAATCACGGGTCATAGCGCGCGGGTGCAAACCCCCATCAAGCCACGATTTGCATTGCCCCATCACGTGGTTTTTCCAATCACTTGGGTTATGGGTTTTCACCGTCACTTTGGGGTCATTTTCATCTTCTCCAAAGGAGTCCTTACAGACAAGCACCCCCTCAGTAATCCAGCGTTTTAGCCAATTTTGATACTCATTGAGCTTCAAATACCAATGTTTAGTGGGTTTTTTAATAGGTTTAGAGCCTGAAAGCGTTGAGCGAATCGGTTCTATCAAATCATTTGGACTCAAATCGGAACCACATCTTTCACACTGGTCACCATAGGCATCGGGATTAGCGCATTTTGGGCAAGTGCCGCTAATATAGCGGTCAGCTAAAAAGGACTGTTTTTCTTCATCAAAATACTGCTCGTTTTCAATAACCTCAAACTCGCCATTTTTATACAATTGCCTAAAAAAGTCTTGCGACGTGTCGTAGTGAATGGGTTCGCTTGTGCGGTGAAAAATATCGAAAGCAATGCCCATACCCGTAAAGGCTTTGCGAAACATAGCGTCATATTTATCAATGATTTCACGCGGCGTCAACCCTTCTTTCATCGCCCGAATGGTTATGGCGGCTCCATGTTCATCAGAACCACAGACCCATACCACATCTTTGCCCATAAGCCGCAAGTAGCGGACGTAAATATCAGCCGAAATATAAGCCCCTGCCAAATGCCCAATGTGCAAAGGTCCATTGGCATAAGGCAGTGCGGAGGTCACTAAATAGCGTTTTTTATTCGTCATATATCGTTGAAAATCAATTTTTTAAAAAAGGAATAGCATGCTTTCAACGCAAGGTGAAAGAATGAGGTTGCGAAAGTACGGTTTTTATGAAAATGAAAGATTTTTTCCGTTATTATTTAGGTTGTTGCTCAGTAGTATTTTCAGGTATATTATAAATATCATGCTTCACTTCCGTGTCTTTCACACTGCTTTTTTGCACTTCGTCCATCATTCTACTGGTTTCTTGAAAAAACTTTTGAAAAGTGGGCTTTAATTCTCCCAACACTTTGAAAGCTTGTTTGGGCAAGGGTTCTAAAATGCGGTAGGACATAGAATCAATTTTTGTAGCCGGAGACAATAAGTGTGCGCCATCAGCAAACCATACCAACAAGCTAAAGAGAACTATAAAAATGCCCGCTAAAACACCACCACCAATCACTTGATTTGGTAAATTAACATGCGTGGCTTCCATCGTTTGTGTAACAAAATTGCCAGCAAACCGTAAAATCCATAAAGTAAAAAAATAGGTCATGACAAAACCCGCAATAAACATCAAAGGATTGTATATTTGAAAGGATTTTTCCATGACTTCCG
>JAYUQN010000797.1:0-8040 GCA_043756725.1 Saprospiraceae bacterium | reverse complement strand
AGAGACGTTGCACTGCAACGTCTCTACGTGGTTCATTTTAACAAGGTTATTGTAAAAAAAATGCCCACTTGCACACAAAAAATTACAGCAACAAATATTGCAAAATCGTTATTCACTCTTTCTTATTCTGCGTTTTCTTATAAAAAGCACTCAGAAAGAGCGAACAACGATTATCAACAATATTGTTTTTTGCGTAAAAATCAAATAAAACTATTTGGGCTTGTAGTTGTCGTGCCACCGCCCGGTCTTGCGCGGCGTTTATCATCTTCTACAGCGTCGAAAGAATAAGAATCCGCAGATACCTCTCTATATGTAATAGAACTTTCGATGTCATCGGAGTCATCATTCCTTTTGACGTGCTTACTTTTGTTCTTTCTTTTACCGCCCAGTATGCTCATCAAATCGGACTGAGTTAATTGCTCATTTTTGAAAAGCTCATTTTGAAGTTGTGCTATATTTTTCATTTGAAAATCTCAATTGATGTTTAAAGGATTTATTGGGTTGAAATAGATTTTAGGTAATTTGCTTTCTTAGTTTTTTTATCCTTTAAAACAATTGAGTTGAAGCACCACCACCTGGACGTGCACGGCGTTTATCATCATCTAATGCAGAGCAGATTTGCCCCGTTAGGTCTTCACCTTGACTATCTTGGTTTTCACCTTGGTCATCTTGGATAAATAACCCCCCTTTCACTTTCAGCATTTGATGGGGTGTAAGTAAATGTTTTGCAGATATAACTGATTTTATTTCTGTAATTTTTCTCATCGTAGTTTAAATTTTTAAAAATTAGAAAATTGTTTAAAATTCGTTTCTTTAAGCTATAAAAGAGAGGGCTTGCTATACAAATTACTCCTTAAAGTATTAAAAAACTTAATTCTTAGCGGCTTGGGCTTGTTGTTGTTGTGCCACCACCCGGGCGTTGTCTGCGTTTATCGTCTCTACGACGACCGCCTTTAATGCACTCCAAATCGTGATTCGATAATAGTTCTGTCGTTGTTAAAATCGTTTGAATTTCAGATATTTTTTTCATTAGTTTTTTTTTAATTCTTTTCTTTCAGCCGGGGGGAGCCTGGTTAAAAAAGTTTTTTTGATGTAATAAAATTTGTTTAAATGTTTTTTAGGGTTAAATAAATCATTGTGTTGAAGCACCACCGCCCGGTCTTGCGCGGCGTTTGTCATCTAATGTTGCACAGATAATATCTTCCCCACCTTTAACTTTTAACATTTGGCTCGGTGTAAGCAAATGTCTTTTTGGCATTGCTGCTTTAATCTCTGTAATCTTTTTCATTTTGACTGAATTTTAATTTAATTATGAAGTAAATTTCGTTAACACAATCAAAAGTATTCCGTGCAGCGTTACCATTTTACCTAAAATTTCTGCAGTTATGACAGGCTTTTTCTTAAAAATAAAATTTATGCCTATATTTAACAAAATGCTTTTCAAGCGTTTAAAATTTTTTTTACCCTAAAAAAGTTATTTGTTTTGTGTCCAATTTACGGTCGCTTTTTCAGCCACAAAAAAAGCGGTAATCATGAAATTTACCGCTTTTAGGGTAGTTGGTAATGGGTAATGGGTAATGGGTAATGGGTAATGAGTAATGGGTAATGGACAATTTGCTAAATAGCGAATTGTCCGTTTTACATTACCCATTACCTATTACCCATTACTCATTACTCATTACTCATTACCTATTACCCATTACTCATTATCCAACCAACTCTGCGATTTTTTTATCTATTTTTTCAAAACCGAAACCCTTTAGTATGCGCTTCATTTTAGTGCGAATTTCAGCATTACACAAGTTGCCGATGCTGCCTTCGTGGGTGTGGTGGACGGTTTTATCTGGTGTAAATTGTTGATTTTCAATATCTTGTCCCACTTTTTTATACGCTTCTCTGAAAGGCACCCCCCTCAGTACAAGGGCATTGACAGCTTCAACACTGAATAAGTATTTATATTTTTCATCTTCCAAAATATCTTTTCTGATTATGAGGTTGCCTATTATAAACTCAGTCATAGCAAGCGAGGATTTTAAATCATCAAGCGCAGGGAATAGTATTTCTTTCATCAATTGATAGTCTCTATGGTAACCACTGGGCAAGTTACTTGTCAAAAGAGCCACTTCAGATGGCAGGCTTTGCAAGCGATTGGCTTTAGCCCGAATCAATTCAAAAACATCTGGGTTCTTTTTATGGGGCATGATGCTCGACCCCGTTGTCATTTCAGGCAGAAGACTTACAAAATTGAAATTTTGATTGATATACAAGCATGTATCCATAGCCATTTTAGCCAATGTATGCCCCAAAGCCGCCATAGCGAATGTCACAAAATGCTCTGTCTTACCTCTTCCCATTTGAGCATGCACCACATTATAGTTCAAATCGTTAAAGCCGAGTAGTTCAGTTGTGCGTTTTCTATTGATAGGCAAACTCGAGCCATAGCCCGCAGCCGAGCCAAGCGGGTTTTGATTCACAATTTTAAAAACAGCTTGCAACAGTTGCATATCGTCGGTCAAGGTTTCAGCATAAGCCCCAAACCATAAGCCGAAACTGGAAGGCATGGCTATTTGTAGGTGTGTATAACCCGGCATCAAGACATTTTTGTACTTTTCACTTTGTTTTTGCAAGGTTTTGAAAAGTGAAAACACCCCCTCAGTAATTTCTTTGATTTCAGCCCTAAAATAGAGTTTCAAATCCACAAGCACTTGGTCGTTGCGGCTTCGGGCAGAGTGGATGCGTTTGCCCATATCGCCCAGTTCAGTAGTGAGCATAAATTCTATTTGAGAATGAATATCTTCAATGCCTTCTTCAATTTCAAACGTCCCTTTTTCTGCTTTTTTATAAAACTGCCGCAGGCTTTTACTTAAAGCATTGTAATCAGACTCATCTAACAGCCCCACTTCGGAGAGCATACGAATGTGTGCTAAAGAACCGAGAATATCATAAGGAGCGAGACGAGCATCCATTTCACGGTCACGTCCAACTGTAAAATGCTCAACGGCTTTATCAGTTGAAAAGCCTTTTTGCCAAAGTTTCATATTCGATATTTAATTGGAAATAAGATTTTTTACGGTGCAAAACTCGCTTATTGTCATGAATTTTTTACGAATTCCTTGATTAATTTAGTAGCAACATCGTTTGGTTATTACTTCATATTTAATATATATTTTATTCTTAAAAAATTTTTATTTAAAATACCATAATTTGTACAAAATAATATTTGCATTTAAGCAAAAAATAAATAAATATTTGCATGAATCTCGCCCATGAGCCTATCCAACATTGAATCTTCTGATTAACAAACCAGAAGGTTTATTCCGTCTTTTACAATTCAATGAATCAACTTTCTGACCACTACCTTAAATTTTTTTTTGTACATACGGCTTAATTATTATTCTGAGATAATCATTCCTGTATTTTCCTCAACCTATAACCAAATACGTGAGAGGCAATCACATTTATTGACCCTGATGGTCTTTTAAAGACTTTGATTGTGTGTTTAACCAAGTTAAAATTTTGAGTTTAAAAAGCGTTGTAAGTGCTTTAAATGTGAAGCGATTGAGGCATAGGCTTTGGTCGCTTCAATTTTTTGTTGGGTTAGGATGAGGTAAAATCATTGTATTCCAATGCAAAAAGGACTTGCTACATGTCGTTGCAAGCCCTTTTTGATAGGTTTTAATGATGAACATAGGATTTACCTGTAGCGTATCCTACTGGTGCGGCTTTTTGTGTTTTCAAAAGCAGCACCTGCAAAAACGCAAACAACAACGGCTAAAATTGCAAGAATAAGCATGGGTTTATGATTTAAACGGTTAAAAAATTAGGATTTAAAATATGCTATGTGAACAGCTGTATGCTTAAAAAAAACAAAATAAAAATGTGGGTGAGAAAAAAAAAATTTCTCCGTATGTTGTTTAGTTTCTACAAAATAAATGCCTTTATTGCCAAGATGCAATAAAGGCACTGATATTTTACTGAAATAAGGTATAAATTAAATTACGATTTTCATTCATATTTTATCCCCCAACAGCTTTTTTGAAACGATTATTTACTTCTTCCCAATTCACAACGCTCCAAAAAGCAGCGATATAATCGGGTCTGCGGTTTTGATAATGCAAATAGTAAGCATGTTCCCATACATCCAGAGCCAATATGGGTGTACCTTTCTTTTCAGCAATATCCATCAAAGGATTATCTTGGTTGGGTGTTGAAGAGACAAACAGCGTTTTGTTCGCATCTACACAAAGCCATGCCCAACCTGAGCCAAAACGGGTTGTACCTGCAGTGGCAAATTCTTTTTTAAAATTGTCGAAACTGCCAAAAGCGCCGTTAATGGCAAAAGCTACTTCTCCTTTGGGTTCACCACCACCATTAGGACCCATAATTTGCCAGAAGAAGCCATGATTCCAATGCCCCCCACCGTTGTTGCGGATAACCGGTGCATATTTTGAAATATTAGCAATCAATTCTTCCAACGTTTTGCCTTGCGCTTTTGCGTCAGCTGCTACGGCGTTGTTGAGATTGGTGACATAAGCTTGATGGTGCTTGCCATGATGGATTTCCATGGTGCGCGCATCTATATGCGGCTCCAGAGCATTGTGTGCATAAGGCAGTGCGGGTAATTCAAAAGCCATAATTGTATTCTGATTTTTAGTTTGAAAAATTAGGTTTTTAGCAAGCCCCTCTGTAGCTCCTATTAGCGGGATACTGAGGGGTACTGTTTTTATAAAAGATCGACGTCTCATTTTTTAAAATTTATACGTTTAACAACCTCTAAAGGTAAGATGTTTAACACTTTTCAAAAAAAAATTGATTGAATCCATTATGAATTTCTAAAAACAAAAAACATATATATGTTAAAATCGTATTTAATTTATTCAATTTATTTTGATTCACTTTTTTAAATTTTAGAAAATGAAAAAAATTAGGTTACTCAGTCTATCCTTATGTACTTTCATAACCTTGATGAGTTTTACAATTGATACAAACAAACCGACTTATACGATGCCTTCCGAGGAAGCAATGCGCCTCATTGGTGATGTTTTGACAAAAGCTCGAACTTTCACAGGCTCTCGTTACAAATGGGGCGGCACCGAAGCCAATGGGCTTGATTGCTCTGCCTTAGTTGTTTTATCTTTCCGCTCCATCGGCATGAATTTGCCGCGTACTTCCTCCGAAATTGCCAATATCGGGCGAAAAGTTTCTATGAAAGAAATTACACCCGGCGATTTGGTGTTTTTTTCTACCAATTCTGATAGAAGCGTCAACCACGTTGGCATTGTAGCAGAATTTAGAAATGACTATGATATTCGTTTCATTCATTCCTCTTCCCTCAACGGCGGTGTCAAAGAAGACAATCTTTTTGATAAAAAATATCAAAAATGGTTTGTCAAAGCGATGCGGGTGTTTTAATAACTGCAATAGATTGAATGACTGTATTTCTAAACTTAAGTCAGCCCGAATTTTGTAACAAATGAATAACACCGTCATTTATGGCGGTGGCATGAAGATTAAGCTCTTTTTTGGCTTTAGCTGTGCAACTTTTTAATCAAAAAGGTGAGCGGCTAAAGCCTTTTTTCATTTTAAACAGAAGACCACCGCCATAAATGACGGTGTTAGTCATTGTTATAAAATTCGGGGTGACTTAAGTTTAGGTTTAAGCTGCCGGTTCAGGTTCTTTTTCGCGCAAAGATTTTTTTTTTATGAAAAAAACACAAAACATATAAAAACCTCTATACGTTTGCTGTAAATTTGCCCCGAAAAATTTATCATTCATCACTTATCATTCATCCTACATAATGGAATTTCGCATTGAAAAAGATACGATGGGCAAAGTAGAAGTACCTGCCAATGTCTATTGGGGCGCACAAACGCAACGCTCTGTTTTGAACTTTCCTATCGCACAAGACATCAATAAGATGCCTAAAGAAATCATCCGTGCTTTTGCCTATCTCAAACACGCCGCCGCTTTAACCAATTTCGATTCAGGGATTTTACCCAAAGACAAATGCGACCTTATCGGGCAAGTTTGCGCTGAAATACTGAGGGGGGACTTGGATGACCAATTTCCGCTCGTGGTATGGCAAACGGGTAGCGGTACGCAATCCAATATGAATTGCAATGAAGTGATTGCTTATCGGGCGCATGTCTTGCGGGGTGGTAATCTTTTAGACGATGATAAATATGTGAAACCCAATGACGATGTCAACAAATCGCAATCGTCAAACGATACGTTTCCTACGGCTATGCACATAGCAGCGTATAAAATATTGATAGACAATACCTTACCGAATATCAAACTCCTGCGCAATACGCTTCATGCCAAAGCCAAAAAGTTTAAAAACGTGGTGAAAATTGGGCGCACACACCTCATGGATGCGACACCATTGACAGTGGGTCAAGAGTTTAGCGGCTATGTTTCACAGCTTGATCACGGCATGAGGGCTATTAAAAATACCTTGAAACACCTCAGCGAATTGGCTTTAGGCGGCACGGCTGTTGGAACGGGTATCAACACCCCCCCTCAGTATTCCGAGCGTGTAGCGAAGCATATTGCTGCTTTGACAGGTTTACCGTTTGTGACCGCTGAAAATAAATTTGAAGCCCTCGCTGCCCACGATGCTATTGTTGAAGCACATGGCGCATTGAAAACCGTGGCTTGTTCGATGATGAAAATCGCTAATGATATTCGGCTTTTGGCGTCGGGTCCCCGTGCAGGTATCGGCGAACTTTATATTCCTGACAACGAACCCGGCTCATCTATTATGCCCGGCAAAGTGAATCCCACGCAATGTGAAGCCATGACGATGGTAGCAGCACAAGTTTTAGGCAATGATGTCGCTATCAATATTGGCGGCGCAACAGGTCATTTTGAACTCAATGTTTTCAAGCCGATGATGATTTACAATTTCCTACATTCAGCCCGCTTGATTGGCGATGTCTGTAAATCTTTCAACGATAAATGTGCAGTCGGTATCGAGCCTTTGTATAAAAATATCAAAAACAATGTGGATAATTCGTTGATGCTCGTCACAGCCTTAAATCCGCATATTGGCTATTATAAAGCCGCTGAAATTGCTCAAAAAGCGCATAAAGAAGGGTCTTCGCTGAAACAAGCAGCTTTGGCTTTAGGCTATTTGACAGAAGAGCAGTTTAAGCAATGGTTGAAACCAGAGGAGATGGTGGGAGAAATAAAAATTTAGGATTTAATTCAAAAAAAAACCTTTAATTCGTGCTTATTTTTAACCAATTCAATTTTAACAATGAAAAAAACAACTTTTCTATTCCCCTCCGTTATGCTTTTCATTTTCATTATTGTCCTATCTTCGTGTGACAATAAAAACTTTGAAACATGCAGCGGACAGCCTGCTTGTCCTCCTTTTGAAGGGAATTTGACGCCTGAAATCCAAAAATTGCGGGAAGATATTGCTGGAAAATGGAAATTTGTCCGTGTTGAAACCCGTGATACTTTTCATAAAACTGGAACAACTTACAACACCATGCGCTATGGCTTGTGTATATCCTATAATGGTGGTATTTTATTTCATCAAAACTATAAGGAAGTGGCTTGTACTTATTGTTATGAATTGAAAAAAAACAATGATACCCTGCGTTTGGCTTTAGATGAAGGTGTTGCCAATACTTATTGTATCCAAGCTTTACAATCCAGTGATGTGACGATTCAAGGTGATTCGATGGTTTTGTTTCGACGCGACTCTTTCATTACGAAGCGTACTGTTTTTAAACGGGCTAATGACGATTGGACTTTTAAGACATCGAATTAGGGGTTCATTTGAATTAGGATGCTAAGGAAATGATGAATGATAAATGATGAATTAAGAAAGCGTTGTGCCAAAGGCATTCCTTCGGAAGGGAAAAATCAATGCTTTACAATTTTGAAAATAATACTTTATTATTTTCACGTTCCTAATTCTACTTTGGCACTCTAAAATTCATGCGCCCCCCCGACCCCCAGAGGGGGAGTACATCCGAAACGGCATTAAAAATTGTGGTAATTTTAATAGCATTTCTAATGTACTC
>JAYUQN010000796.1:0-8040 GCA_043756725.1 Saprospiraceae bacterium | reverse complement strand
TAACAAAAGGCAAAACTGCTTTTTTATCATTTAAAAGAATGTCATATTCATAAGCCGTGTTCATATTCAACTCGGCAAGGGCGATTTTTATAGGATTGTACCGTTTCCCAAGCACACCCTCATACGGCATCGTACGAGCGGTTTCAACTTTACCTTTTTCTTGATAGCGAATAGCCACTTTTTTCACATCGGGCGTCACTTCAAGCCATATTAAAGCTTCTCGGTGCTCGATATAACCCAACATGGGACCCGAAACAAGCATTTGTTGCGCTGTTATTTGATAGGTAAAAAATAAAAAAAGGACAGAGAGCGTTTTTATCATCGAAAATTTATTTTACTTTTAAAAAATAGCTTCTGGAAATGGTGGCAAATTTAAGCCATATTTCTTTCACAAAAGCCTAAAATACTGAGGGGGAGTAAAAAAAAAAATAACTTCTTTTTTTTCATGTAAAAATCTGGTAAATCTAAAAAATCTTGCCATCATGTTCCAATTTTTCCCTATCTTGCAGCATTGATTTACATTTAAAAGCATTTTTGCAGGCAAAACTCAAAATCAAACATGCTATGGATTTACACAAAGTGATAGAACACACGATTCTGAAACCCGATTGTACGCTTGACAGTATTCATCGTTTATGCGATGAAGCTCTGCAATACAATTTTTACGGCGTCTGTGTGCCACCCTATTTTGTACGCGATGCTGTCCGATTTCTAAACGAGCAAGCTAAAGTGGTTACAGTGGTTGGCTTTCCGATGGGTTATTCAACAATACCTTCAAAAGTGGAGGAAATAAAACGGGCATTGGATGAAGAAGCCAATGAAATTGATGCCGTTGTAAACATTTGCGCCATCAAAAGTGGTAATTGGAATTATGTGAAAAATGAAATTGACAGCATGATGCGCGCAGTGTCCATGAAGGGTAAAATAATGAAACTTATCATCGAAACAGGTTTGTTGACTAAAATTGAAATGAAACAGATTTTAGAAATAGCAGAAGCTAATGATGTTCATTTTATCAAAACCTCGACTGGCTTTAATGCCGATGGCGCAACGGTTGAAATAGTCAAATTTTTGCGTGAAAACCTTAATCCGAAAATGAAAATTAAAGCCTCTGGGGATATCAAGTCTTTTGAAATGGCTGAAAAACTTCTGAAAGCGGGTGCAGATAGAATTGGTACATCATACGGGGTGCAAATTGCCCTTCAAACAAAAAACAATTAAAAATAAAATAAAACAAACAATAGAATATTATGGGACCATATAATTTTACAAAAAACTTGAAAATGGGCTTGTGTATTGTCCTTTTAGTTTTAGGAACTAAAATCGGATACAGTCAAAACAACGTTACCATCAATGAGGAACCACCTATTAGTAGAATGATGGAAATCTACGCCAGTGGTATCAAAACAACAGCCCCCACAAACCCCAATACGGGTGGTGGTGTGCAAATAATTGATGGCTTTCGGATACAATTGATAGCAACACCAGACCGCCGCAAAGTAGATGATATGCAAGCGCAGTTTAGTTCGCTCTATCCGGGTGTATTCACAACTTGGTCGCAAGCAAAGCCTTATTACCGTGTGCGGGTAGGGGCATTTTCGTCAAGAACGGAAGCCAGTAATTTTTTAACTAAAATTAAAAAAGATTATCCAGATGCCTACATCGTGCCTGACCGCGTGAAAACATCTGAAATGACGTCAAATTGATATGTTATCAAAAGAAATAACGGGTGGTGGAAAAATAGATTATGTCTTGATGTCGCTTTATTTAAGCCTTGTCGGTATCGGTTGGCTTATGATTTATGCTGTTGGTTACAAGCAACAAGGCTATGAAATGGAATGGGGAGAGTTTTTATTTAAAACCTCTGTTGGCAAACAAACCATTTTCATTGGCGTTTCAGTTTTGTTGATGTTGCTGATATTTTCCATTGATGCCAAATTTTGGCGTGTTTTCACCTATCCTCTTTATGGTATTAGCATTATCTTATTGATTTTAGTATTGATATTTGGTAAAGAAATCAATGGCGCAAAAGCCTGGTTTAGTATTGCAGGGTTTGGTTTTCAACCCGTTGAACTTGCCAAATTAGGAACAAGCCTTGCGCTTTCCAGTTTTTTAGCATCGCCAAGTGTGAGTTTAAAAGATTCTCGTTCACAATTAACCGTTCTGGGCTTATTGGCTTTACCTGTTTTTCTAATTTTACTACAACCAGACCCCGGCTCAATGCTGGTTTTTGTGTCTTTTAGTATCATGCTTTTTAGGGAAGGTCTTTCTCCAATGCCTTATATAGTGGGTTTAGCATTGGCTGCAGTTTTTGTTGCAGCTTTGAAACTGAATAATGTACCACAGCTAATTCTCTACTTGATGGTATTGGTATCTATGCTTTTTGTTTCCAATATAACCCATAAACAACGCTGGTGGGTAGCCGCTGTTATTGTCGTCATTTCCATTTCAACGTATCTTTTTTTTACACATAGAATAATGGAATCGCTGTTTACTATGCTTGCAACGGTCACAACATTTGCCATTGTTCACAGCCGTAGAGGGCGTTTCAGATTGGTCATTATGGGTATGGGGTCTCTCCTCGTGGCTTCCTCGTTGGTATTCGCAACCAATTTTTTACTTAATAATGTCTTGAAAAGTCATCACAGAGAACGCATTAATGTGTGGTTGAATATAGATAAATGCGACCCTCGAGGAGCTGCGTATAATGTCATTAACTCTAAAATGGCGATTGGCGCTGGTGGCTTGCAAGGCAAAGGTTTTTTGGAAGGCACGATGACCAAACTCAGTTTTGTGCCCGAACAGCATACAGATTTTATTTTCTGTACCATTGGTGAAGAGCAAGGTTTTCTGGGTGTTTTTGCCGTTTTAGTCATATTTGCCTTGTTTTTGATGCGCGTAATCCAGATAGCCGAACGACAGCGTGCCCCTTTTAGTAGAATCTATGGCTATTGTTTAGTGGGCATCTTCTTTTTTCACTTTTTTATCAATATCGGTATGACTATGGGCTTATTGCCTGTCGTAGGTATTCCCTTGCCTTTTGTTTCTGCGGGTGGTTCTTCGCTCTTAGGTTTCACTGCCATGCTGGGCATATTGGTGAAATTGGATAGTAGCCGTTATATATCTTAACAATGGAAAAGTTTGATATTCTTATTATTGGTGCTGGACCCATCGGCTTGGCTTGTGGTCTGGAAGCTAAACGGGCAGGTTTGACCTATATTATCATTGAAAAAGGCACACTCGTCAATTCCCTCTATCACTATCCCGCCAATATGACCTTTTTTTCCACCTCAGAAAAACTTGAAATTGGTGATGTTCCCTTTGTTTCGAATAATGTAAAACCCACTCGAAGCGAAGCTTTAGAATATTATAGGCGTGTTGCACAGTCTCATAATTTGTCTATTAATTTATTTGAAACGGTTATTTCAGTTCAAAAACCTTCAAATACTGTCCAAATGGACTCCTATGGAGAGGGGGTGTATTATAAAATAAAAACAAGTAAAAAAGCATATCAAGCCCGAAACATCATACTTTGTACTGGTTTTTATGATTTTCCAACCCAATTGGGCATCGAAGGAGAAAATTTACCTAAAGTGACACATTATTATAAAGAACCGCATTTTTATTTCAAGCAAAAAGTAGTCGTGGTGGGTGCTAATAATTCGGCTGCTGATGCAGCCTTAGAAACCTACCGCAAAGGGGCTACTGTCACAATGGTTGTGCGTGAAGCTGAAATTGGGCATCGGGTGAAATATTGGGCGCGACCTGATATTGTCAATCGCATTACTGAGGGGTCTATCAAAGCTTATTTTAATTCACATTTGAAAGCCATTCGCCCGCATGAAGTGGATATTAAAACGCCTGAAGGTATAGTAACAATTGAAAACGATTTTGTCATAGCGGCTACAGGCTATCAACCCAATTTCGATTTTTTGAAACACATTGGCATACAACTTTCAAACGACGAAAAACGCTATCCGCAATACAATAAAGAAACGCAAGAATCCAATCTGCCAAATGTTTATTTGGCAGGTGTAGTCTGTGGCGGTATGGATACCCATGTTTGGTTTATTGAAAATTCACGGATTCATGCCAAGCAAATTATCGACAATATTTTACAAAAACGATAAAATACTGTCCGAAGGGACTCCTATGGAAAGGGGGGGTAAAAAGGAACGCTTTTTGAGATAAGAGATAAAAAGTAAAATAATTTCAATATGAAAAAACAATTTTATCTCGCATCACTATTGACCCTTTTATGGAGTTGCAAAGAGCAAAAAACGGAAAATACGAGTACTACCGTTGTTAATGTTCCTACTACCATTTCAACCGTCGCATCCGAAGAACGTGCTTATATTACTAAAGCAAAAGATTTACTCACTTTAGCGGAAAATCAAGCAAAATCTGGTACGATTGATACAAAGCAATATGAGGAAATTATTAAAAACTTGACTTCTGCCATAGAAAAAAATGATAACTATAGTGAAACGTATGCCTTGCGGGGTTGGGTAAAAATGCGTTTAAAAAAACCTGATGAAGCGTTCAACGATTATCAAAAAGCCTTAGAGCTTGACCCCAATACCGTTTCTGCATTAACAGGTCGGGGTGCATTATACGAATCGCAAAATCAATATGCTAAAGCTTTGGCTGATTATGATAAAGCCCTTTCTATTCGCCCTTATGATTTATCCGTTTTAAACAACAGAGGTTCATTAAAACGTAAAATGAAACTCTTTTCCGAAGCCGAAGCAGATTATACTTTAGCTTTAAATTTAGATAACAACAATGCCTCGCTTTATTTCAATAGAGCCAATACTCAGATTGATTTGAAAAAATACAAGGAAGCAAAAGCAGATTATGATATTGCCATTGGTTTAAATTCGCAATATGCGTTGGCTTATGCAGGTCGCGCTAATGCTTTTTTTCAGTTGGGAAAATATGAAGAAGCTGTAAAAGACTACGATGCGGCGATAAAAATTCAACCCAATTATCCAGATGCTTGGCGCAATAGAGGGTATAATAAATTTAAATTGGGCAAAAATGAAGAGGCTTTAGAAGACCTAAATAAAGCTTTAGATTTAAAAAATGAAGACAAATTAGCGTATCAGTTTCGCTCTGCCGTTTATAAAAGGATGAATAAAAACACAGAAGCACAAGCTGATTTAGCTAAATCTCAAGGTGTTTTACAGTAAAAAAATAAATTTAACTTAAGTCACCCCGAATTTTAGGGACGAAGTAAAAAATAAGATACCCAAAGAAGAAAAACAAATCGCCTCCTTCTTCCTGCGTGTGGGTATGTTATTTTTTACGCAATCCCTTACAACAAAATTCGGGGTGACTTAAGTTGAAAACTGTGCTTTGATTAAATTTTTTCTAAAGCACTGCTTTCTATCCAACCTTCTTCGCTATTCGGCAATTGCACTTTTACCCAATTCAAAACCTTCTCTAAAATCTCTACTTTTATACCTTCATGAAGCGTAAGACTTGTCGGTGCGTTAAGATCTGCATTGGCTTTAAATGCTGCTTCTTTTGCGGTGATGATGCCATAACGATTTGTGGCTAAATCTCTTGAAGCCTTTTCAGCAAGGAAAAAGAGCAAAATACTGAGGGGGGTAAAAACCAGTCCACTAACAAAGCCTCGTTTTTTCCAAAGCCGTTCTTTGCCCATGAGCCAAATGATAAAACCTGCTATGCCCAGCCATAGAAATAAAAGCGTTAAAAAAGCCCAACTATTTGCCGAAAGCACACCCATCGCTGCTTTTACCCAACGAAAGATAAAAATATCTGTTAAGGGTTCTATGTTATCAACAATGCGACTTTCTGAAAGACGGAGATTGTGCTGGATTTCCCTGTCGGTAGGGTCGAGGCGTAAAGCGCGTTCAAAATTGAGAACAGCCTTACCCGTTTGATTGGTGCGATAGTAAGAATTGCCGAGGTTGTAGTAGAGTTCTTTTGAAAAAACCGCTGCTTTTAAAATAGATTCATATTTTTCAATAGCAGCCGAATAATTGCCTTGTTGATAAGCTGGAGCGGCTTCTTTGAACACTTGTTCGGCATCAGCGGCTTTCAATGTGGCAGAAAAAAATAGACCTAAAATAGACGATAAGAGTATTTGATAAAATTTCATACTTTCGGTATTGTTATATTGAAGTATTGTTAAATTGTTAGGGTTATACATGAAACGGGGTAAAATTCCGAAAAGCGGAGACGTTGCAGTGCAACGTCTCTACTTCATTTCACATCACATTTTGAGGTGTTTTGCCTATGTAGAGACGTTGCACTGCAACGTCTTTGCATCATTTTTTTGCTAAATTATCGGGATTTTACCCCGTTTCATGTATAGTTTTAAAATAATCAGAGGGAAGTTGTCGTTTGCTAACCTTACAACAATTTAATTACATAATTAGACATAAAAAAAACGGGCTGTTTAAACAGCCCGCCACAACAAATTATAATCCCATGAACATATATCTTATACATCGAAGATGAATATTTTAGCTTTAAATGGTTTTTTCATTTGGTTTTCCTACGGTTTATCTTAGTTAATGATAGTTTGTAATATATAAACGCTTTTAATCTTTATTTTAGTATGGGTGACAGGATGAAAGATTTCAATGTCTAATTTACAATAATCGCAAATGGTAAGCCGTAACTCTTTTGGTTAATTATTTTCACGGCTGTTTCATTTTTAAAAGAAACAGATCCATAGTGTCTGTATAGTTTTCTCTTAGCGTTTTTCTCACAGAGAAACTATGTTTGTCTTGTCCTCTTCATTTAGATGAACTACGGCTTACCAGCGACAGCAAAATTATAATCCCATGAACATATCCTTGAACACAGTACAAAGATGGGAATACCTTTTCATCTGTGCAAAGACATTTTTAGGGCATTGTGGCAATTAAGATTTTAGTATTTGATATTTTTATTTATGTAAATAGTTGAATGTCAATTAATTATATTTATTTTTTAAAATATTTTGTGAACAATTGTACTATTTATCGGTTTTATTTTAAATAAAAATAAAAAAAATAAATATTTATTTTTATTTAAATTAACTTTTTTACGGTATGAAATGGTGAGAAAGCGGTAAAAAGTCTATTAACAAGTTATTAACATTTTAAAAATACCTGCTCCCAATTTTGATTTTTAAAATCCGAAAATCACTATCTTCACGCTTTTACTTAAAAAATGTGTTTCAATCATGACTCAAAATACGTCCCACCAACCCCTTGATGTTGTCTTAATCGGCTCAGGTATTATGAGCGCAACACTCGGTGTTTTATTAAATAAATTGCAACCCGATTGGCATATTGCCGTGTTTGAACGCTTAGATGCGGTGGCTCTTGAAAGCTCGGATGCTTGGAACAACGCAGGCACAGGTCACGCCGCTTTTTGCGAACTCAACTACACGCAAGAGCGCGAAGATGGCTCAATTGACTGTACAAAAGCTTTTAAAATTGATGAACAATTTGAAGTGTCTAAGCAATTTTGGGCGTATTTAGTGGAGAATAAAATCATTGATAATCCCTTAAATTTCATCAATAATATTCCTCATATCTGCTTTGTAGAAGGCGAAGAGGATATTAGGTTTTTGAAAAAACGCTATGAAACTTTGACTCAAAATCACCTTTTCAAAGACATGCAATACAGCGAAGACCTTTCCACTTTGAGTCAATGGATGCCTTTGATGATGAAAAACCGAAACCCTGCTGATAAAGTAGCCGCTACAAAAATGGATTTGGGGCTTCCACGTCTGTTTCTGCTATGCTTGATGTGTTGAAAAAATGTTTTCCCGATAAAATTAAAAGCGACACTTGGCAAGCGGACATCAAAGAAATGATTCCTTCTTATGGTGAAAATTTAGCGAATGATGCAGAGCTTTGCGAGATGATTAGGGGTTGGACAACGCGGGTTTTGGAATTGATAGATTGATTAGGATATTTAAAAAGTCATTACAAGCTCATTTTGTTGCAGAGAAGTTGCTATCATATTCTCCCATTCTTTAATAATTGTTTTAGTAAGTTTTAAAGCTAAGGGTGC
>JAYUQN010000795.1:0-2989 GCA_043756725.1 Saprospiraceae bacterium | reverse complement strand
AGAAGTTATAACTTATTGATTATCAACATTTAGGAAATTTTTAAAATTTCCTAAATGTGCGCTTGTACCACAAAGTAGATAATTCCGTTTTATAATTCCAAATCCACATCATGCAACTCATGCCACGGCAATCCATAAGCATTCAATTTAGCCATAAAAGGGTCGGGATTGAGTTGCTCAATATTCCAAACGCCTGCACCTGTCCACTCGCCTGTGAGCATCATCATGGCGCCAATCATAGCGGGTACGCCTGTGGTGTAACTGACGGCTTGTGTGCCTGTTTCTTCAAAAGCGGCTTTGTGGGAGCAGTTGTTATAAACGTAATAGGATTTTTCTTGACCGTTTTTAATGCCTTTGATGCGGCAACCGATGCTTGTCCAACCCACATAATTTTCACCCAAATCACCCGGGTTAGGCAATACCGCTTTCAAAAACTCTAAAGGCACTATTTTTTTACCTTTGAAATGGATAGGCTCAATACCCGCCATGCCGATATTTTGAATGACCCGTAAGTGCGTTAAATATTCATCTCCAAAAGTCATCCAGAATCTCGCCCTTTTTAAAGTTGGTATGTGTTTAACCAGCGATTCTAATTCCTCGTGATAAATAACGTAAGAGTTTTTAGGCTCAGCAATTTCAGGATATTTCAAAGGTTTCATAATGGAGTGAGGAGGAATTTCGACCCATTCACCGTTTTCAAAATAGCGTCCGTTTTGTGTGATTTCACGGATATTGATTTCAGGATTAAAATTGGTAGCGAAAGCCTTGCCGTGAGAACCCGCATTGGCATCCACTATATCGAGGTAATGAATTTCATCGAAATGGTGTTTCAAAGCATAAGCGGTAAAAACATTGGTGACGCCGGGGTCGAAACCACAACCTAAAACCGCCATCAAACCTGCTTTTTTGAAACGGTCTTGGTAAGCCCATTGCCAAGAGTATTCAAATTTGGCAACGTCTTTGGGTTCATAATTCGCCGTATCCAAATAATGTACACCCGCTTCCAAACAAGCATCCATGATCGTTAAATCTTGATAGGGTAGGGCAACGTTAATGACCATTTTGGGTTTGAAACGTTTCATCAATTTCACCAAAGCGGGCACATCATCGGCATCAATTTTAGCCGTTTTAATAGTACGACCATATCTGCTTTCAATTTGAGCCGCTATTTTATCACATTTAGATTTTGTGCGGCTGGCAAGTAGGATGTCTGAAAATACTGAGGGGTGTTGTGCGCATTTATGCACCACCACTTGACCAACTCCACCTGCTCCGATTATGAGGACTTTTGACATTTGACAATAAGGGTTTTTAGTTTATAGTTTATAGTTTTTAGGGTTGTTCTACACACTATGAAACTATACACTAAGGACTATTTTGAAATAAGGTTGCAAATATAAGAGAGTTGGGAAAAGGGAAGATAAGAATGATGTTTTTTTTAAATGAAATTTTAGTTTCCATTTACTTAGCCGTATCACGGACTTTAGTCCGTAAAGACTGTAAATCCTTTTTTTTAATAAAATTATCGCTATTAATTAGACATTCACGGACTAAAGTCCGTGGTACGGCTAAGTAGAAATTCGTAAAATTTGATTTTTGCAAAATAATATTTATCTTTGTTAAAATAAGAGAAAAATGATAAAATTCGTTGGTAAGAAAATAACGGTTCAACAATTTCGAGAAATGGAGTTTCCCGACAACGACCCTTTTATTTATGAACTCATTGATGGCATACTTATGAAAAAACAAGCCCCAAGCCCCCTGCATCAGAAAGCTGTTATCAAGATAGCCCATGCTTTTGAAACCAACGTTCAAACGAAAGATAGCGGATTCGCTTATACTTCGCCTATTGATGTCTATTTCGACAAATACAACAACACTCAGCCAGATGTTCTTTTCATCGTCAAAGAGCGTGATTTTATAATTGACTCGCAACAAGGGATTGTCGGTGCACCCGACCTAATCGTGGAAGTGCTTTCACCAAGCACTGCAAAATTGGATCGTGTTAATAAAAAAGCACTGTATCTCAAATTTGGTGTAAAAGAATATTGGATTGTGGACCCCATCTACAAATCCGTTTTACTCTATGTTTTAAACAACAATCAATACGAACTCAAGCAAGAATTGATAGAAGATGGTAAAATTGAATCTATCTTTTTACCCGATTTGGATTTGGATATTCAATTAATTTTTAGCTGAAAACTACTTCTTATAATTCTGAATTACTTTCCGCACGGAGCCATATTTTTGAAGCAAAGCGTCTGCCGTTTCTTCATCAATTTTAAGTTCAAACATCACCATGCGCACCCCGCGTTTGATGAGCTTTTTGTTGGTCAGTTGCATATCCACCATACGATTGCCTTTCACACGACCCATGCGAATCATCAAAGTGGTTGAAATCATATTGAGCGCAAGTTTGGTAGCTGTGCCCGATTTCATGCGCGTACTACCCGTGACAAACTCAGGTCCAACGACTATTTCCATTGGAAATTGCGCCACTTCAGCCACTGGCGATTGCTTGTTGCAGACGATGCAGCCAGTGAGTAACCCCTCAGTATTAGCGCGTTTCAAGCCGCCAATAACATAAGGTGTGCGCCCAGAAGCGGCAATGCCGACTAAAATATCATTGGCGTCGGGTTCATAGATTTTCAAATCCTTCCATGCCTGTTTTTCATCATCTTCTGCAAATTCTACGGCATTGCGGATGGCATGGTCGCCACCTGCGATAATGCCAATGACCCAATCAGGTGGTGCACCGTAAGTGGGTGGTATTTCACTGGCATCTAAAATACCGAGCCTGCCACTGGTGCCAGCGCCGATATAAAAAAGCCGTCCACCTTCGCGCATACGCTCATAAGCAGCTTCTAAGAAAGCCTCAATTTGAGGAAGAGCATTTTCTATGGCGAGGGGAACTTTTTTATCTTCTGCGTTCATGGCTTCGAGCAAGGCAGCAGTGCTCATACGTTCAAGATTGTCGTAATGCGAAGGG
>JAYUQN010000794.1:0-8082 GCA_043756725.1 Saprospiraceae bacterium | reverse complement strand
TTGTAGAGACGTTGCAGTGCAACGTCTCTACGTGGTTCATTTTAACAAGGTTATTGTAAAAAAAATGCCCACTTGCCCACAAAAAATTACAGCAACATAAAAATTGAAAATACAGATTCTTTCACTACATTCAGCTTGATGTAGCATATTTTGCGCTTTTACTATGTGTTTAATTCCCAATTCCTAATTGAAAAACAGTAGAATCCGTTTCATCCAAATCACAAATTGTAAATTGACTTTTGGTAATTTTCATTTCATCAATGGCATCCACAAGATTTTTAAAAGAAGCCTGTGGTGAAGCCCAAATCCACCATCGGGGTCATATCCACGAAAGGTGCTTTTTTGTTTGTTGAAAAATTAGCCATGTTGTGATAGGATTAAGTGAAAAGGTGTTGCCAATGGATGCGCAACGTTTCAATAATGATAAAAGGAGAGATGCAAAGGCAAGGCGTTTTGGTGTTTCATAAAATGAAAAAATGGGTAGGGAGTTTAAATTAGCTTTCAGAAGCTACCAACACCCCCCCCTCAGTATTGACGGTATCAATATAAGGCAGGGTGAAATAAAAAGTGGAGCCGATATTGGGCGTAGATTCAGCCCAGATATTGCCGCCTTGACGTTCGATAGTGCGTTTGCAAATAGCGAGACCCATGCCTGTGCCGCCGCTTTTATCGTTATCCAGTCGTTGGAAAATGCCGAAAATACGTTCTTTATATTTATCTTCAAAGCCGACGCCGTTGTCTTTACAAGAGAACAGAATGCAGTCTGCTTTTTTTTCAATTTTTATTTCAATGCGCGGTGTTCTATCGGGATGGGAATAGCGAATGGCATTGCTAATAAGGTTTTGAAAAATTTGTCCCAACATCAGCCCATTCGCGTTGATAATGGGTAAGTTATCTGTTGTAATTTCTGCATGACTATGGGATAGCGCAAACGTCAAATTTTGTAGGGTTACAGCTAAAATTTCGCGTGTATCCACTTTTTCAACGGGTAAATCTTTGGCACTCCAGCGGGAATATTCGAGCATGGCGATAATGAGTTTGCTCATGCGTTTGGCGCCGTCAATAACATAAGAGAAGTCATTATTAGCTTGGGGACTGTCAATTTTATCTAAATACTTTTTTTGAATGATTTGGGTAAAACTTGTAATCATGCGTAAAGGCTCTTGCAAATCGTGTGAAATAACGTAGCTGAATTCCTCCAAAGCTTCATTATGGGCTTTGAGCTGTTTTGTGGACTCACGCAACTGCATATTTGCTGTTTTTTCAAGCGTAATATCGTTAAACATAGCAATGGTATAGGTTTTATCATCCATTTCCATTTTAGAAAGCGAGACGCGTACCCATATTGTTTTTTCGTCTTTTGTTTGAATACGTTGTTCAATAGAATGTGGTTCGGGGCTTGATACGAAAGCCAAGAAATCATCGCCAAACAAGGTATCGTCAGGATGTGTAAGTTGCTCCATACCCCTTTCAATGAGGTTTTTTTCATCAAACCCTGTCATTTCTTCAAAATATCTATTGAATTTGAAAGCATGATTGTGTTCATCCAAGAGTGTGATGCCGACTGGTACGTTATCAAAAATACTTCTAAACCACATTTCACGTTGAGCAATTTCTTTTTCCCGCTTTTCAATATTGGCAACGGCATCTAATTTTACAGAAAAGATATAATAACCAATTGTCGCAAAAGCCATTAAAGTTACTGACAAAAATGTTTTAAAGGAATTATCAATATCACTTATTAAAATAAGAACATAGAAAAATATATAAATACATACCATATAAAACTTCAACATCCGCTTATCTTTAAACATACCTTTGAGCGAAAAAACAACAAGGAGTGCGAAAGCGGCGTGCATTATATTAAAATGATTGCTATAAGCTATACTTACAACAAGGAAAGCATAGAGCAAGGAAAAAACGTTTCCTGTTTCATTTGCCCATTTTTTAATAAAAGTAATATGATAAGACGCTAAAACGGCTAATAGTTGTAGCACAATGAGGATAGTACGCAATAGCGGTATATCAGGAATGGTATTAGGAGAGTAATAATTAATAGCATAAATAAGTATAAGAATTGCCGTTCCAATCAAAGTGCCAACACGAAAATCAAAGACATCATAGCCGTCGGCATGTGAAGAGAGTAATCGGTTAATTTTTTTTCCTATGGTATTGATATGAGTCACTTGCGTTTGGTTATTGTGATTGAATCTTGTACAAGAAAATAGGTCACATATTTTATGCCACAAATTATAAAAGCCTTTGCGGAAAACGAAGGTTTTTACTATTAAAATGTGAAAATTACCCTAAGAATAGTAGAAAAAAGTATATAATATTGTCATAACTGATATTCACCCCTGTTTTTATTGTTTTGGAAAAGGCTTAAGTAAGACTTTCAACAAGGTTTTCAAAAAACTGTAATTACTTAGTCGTATGATGGACTTCAGTCCGTCAATATCTCAGTAATTGTGATAATTTTATTTAAAAAATAGTACACACTGTATTTCTATGAGATTTAAACATTGACGGACTGAAGTCCATCATACGGCTAAGTTCTTACAAAAAACTATAAAAAGGGCTTTTTCTTTTCATTTTATTTCAAAAACTATATCTTTTAGAATTTTATACTTAAATTTGCTGCACATTTTTAATTTGATTATATATACAACTATGATAAAACCATGAATCAACTATACACACGCATTACACCTCCCTCTCGTTTATCCGTTTTTAATTTTAGAAAACTGTGGCAATATAGAGAGCTGTTGATGGCTTTTGTCATCAAAGATTTCAAAATACTGTACATACAAACCTATTTGGGCTATGCGTGGGCGGTGGTTAATCCACTACTGACGGTATTAGTCTTGGCTTTTGTATTCGAAACAGTGGGCAAAGTCAATACAGGAGCAATACCTTATGTTTTATTTACATTGGCAGGGACTATTGGTTGGAATTTCATATCAAATGTAGCCAATGAAATAAGCCGTTCGATGGTCAATTCGCGAGAAGTTATTACGAAAGTTTATTTTCCACGCCTCATAATCCCTTTGTCAAAAGTGATTTCAGGTTTGGTCGAATTGGGTATTTCTCTTATCTGTCTCTTCGTTTTCATGCTTTTTTATCAATACCCCTTGAGTTTTAATTTTATATTTTTTCCATTTTTTTTACTATTGGTTATTGCAACGGGTTTGATGGTTGGGCTTTGGGTTTGCACCTTATCGGTTTTGTATCGCGATTTTTTTTTCATCATCCCTTTTATCCTCCGATTGGGTATTTTTTTGACACCTGTGGCGTATCCCATGTCGGCAATTCCAGAAAAATACCAATGGATTTTGGCAGTAAATCCCTTATCTGGGGCGATAGAAGGTTTGCGGTGGTCATTATTGGGTAATTATGAATTGCCATCCTATATCTGGATTTCTCTAACCATTAGCTTGATTTTATTCGTTTTGAGTTTCTTTTATTTTAAAAAAATTGAACACCATATTGCAGACATATTATGAATAAGCATACGGCTATCAGTGTACAAAATGTATCGAAATTGTATTATAAAAATACACATCGGGCACACTCAATCAAAGATTTGGTAAGTCAGTGGTATACAAAAATGACGCATCCTTCCAAAGGTGAAAATAAGGAAAAAAAACCTTTTTGGGCTTTAAAAGATATTAATTTGGAGGTGAAAGCGGGTGAAATACTCGGCATAGTGGGCAATAATGGGGCAGGGAAGAGCACTTTATTGAAAACTATTGCCCAAATCACGCCACCTACTGAGGGGGTCATTGAAATGTATGGGCGGTTCTCTTCCATGCTTGAAGTGGGAACAGGGTTTCACAATGATTTGAATGGAAGGGATAATGTGTATATAAATGGTGCTTTGTTGGGGATGAAACGCCAAGATATTGCCAAGCATTTTGACAGCATTATAGATTTTGCAGGCTTAGATTCGTTTGTGGATACGCCTTTAAAATATTATTCGTCGGGTATGCAAGTGCGTTTGGCTTTTGCCGTAGCAGCTTTTTTGCAACCTGAAATTTTGTTGATTGATGAGGTTTTGGCAGTGGGCGATTTTGCTTTTCAACAAAAATGCCTTGATAAAATGACTGAACGCTCCAAGCAAGGCATCACGATTTTGTTTGTGAGCCATCAATTGGAATCTATAAAGCGGCTTTGTACGCAATGCGTGTATATAAATGGGGGTATGATTCGGAAATTAGGCAACACCCATGAAGTTGTGGATGCGTATTTATCGGAGCAACAGGTGAGCCGTCATTCAGCCCATATTGTGAGAGCTGAATGTGATAAAGCTGTTTATTTTTCAGAAATTCAAGCCAGTTACAATCGGACGGATTTTTTGTTTTCAGAACCTATAAATATTAAGTTCACTTTAACGATACAGGACAAGTTTTATAAGAAAATTGATGTAGGTTATCATATTTTAGATGAAAACAATAAAGCCATTTTTCATTCTTTTAAAACTTTAAATTTTCTACTTTTCAACCTTTTAGTACCTTATTTTGACATGCAGTTGGTTGTGCCCAGTCATATTTTAACACCGGGCAATTATAGTTTTCAATTCATTATTTTCGATTCTGAAACGGCTGAAATTTTAGACAAACCTTCACAAGTATTGCCCATTAGTGTAAAAACAGATTTTCAAGTCAATAATACCATCACTGACGAGGGCATTTTTATAAACAGCGAATGGGTTGTACAAAATTTTCAAAATCTTCAAAAAGTAAAAGATTAATTCCTAATTCCTAATTCCTAATTCCTAATTCCTAATTCCTAATTCCTAATTATTCATGCACTGGCGGTGGTATATTTTGAAAGACAACATAAAAAGGAGGATAGGCTATTCTTCTACGATGTGGAGAGGGGATTATCCGACATGGGCAGCCGCTCAAAAACATTGCAAAGGCTATGATGCTGCGCCCATTTTGGAAAAGTGCAAGCACGCCTTATTGAAAGTAAAAGCGGGTGAAGCCCGATATGAGCGTGATAGCCTCCTATTTCATCAGCCAGATTATTCATGGGCTTTATTGACGATTATCTTGAAAATAGCTTACGAAAACGATTTTAAAGTACATGTTTTGGATTTTGGTGGTGCTTTAGGCAGTGTTTATTATCAAAACAAACCTTTTTTAGACACCATTGGCTTTAAAGAATTCACGTGGAGTATCGTCGAACAACCCAATTTTGTGGATTGTGGAAAGCAATTGGCGCAAAATGAAACATTGAAATTTTACAATACGCTTGAAGATTGTTTAGTTGAAAGGCAGCCCAATTTGATTTTAGCAGCCGGTGTTTTATCGCATTTGGAAGAACCAAATTATTGGATTGAAAAATTTATAAAAATAAATCCGCTCTATATTGTGGTGGATAGAGTTCCTTTTATTAATATTGGGCGAGATTTGATAACCGTGCAAACCGTTTTTCAATCTATCTATGATGGCAGCTATCCATGTCGATTTTTTGAGGAACAATCATTTGTTAAAACCTTTCAACCCTATACTGTTATGGCTGAATTTGTTCCTTACGATGATATCGTTTGGGTCAACGGTCATAAAAATTACTGGAAAGGACTGGTTTTTAGTAAAAACGTAATTAATAATTCTACTTTGGCTAAAGTGCCAAAGTAGAATTATCTGGACACAATTAATCAAAACAAAATTAACTGTAACAATATATTTTAACCTAAATTATGACCTATTTTAGTACATTATTTGATAAAAATTACCTATCAAGAGGCTTAGCCTTATACGAATCGTTGAACAAACAATCATCGGGTTTCCATCTTTTTATTTTATGTTTAGACGATTTCACCTACACCTATTTGAAAGCGCAACGTTTGAACAATGTGGAGCTTATTCCACTTGCCCAATTGGAACAATTTGATACACACATGGCGCAATGCCAACATAATAGAACACGCGTAGAGTATTATTTCACCATAAGCCCTTGTTTGCCACTTTATTTGCTCAACGAATATCCCGATTTGCCTTATATCTGTTCTATTGATGCCGATTTGTATTTTTATCAAGACCCCTACAACCTATTGAAAAAATTTGACGACTTTTCCATTTTGATTACTTCACACCATTTTTCACCCAATTTGGGGCGCCACTGGCACAATACGGGTATTTATAATGTCAGTTTTCAAGCGTTCAGAAATGACGATATTGGTAAAACGTGTCTTGAAGAATGGCGTAAACAGTGTATCAATTGGTGTCATAACTATTATGACGCACTGTATGACCGTTTTGCTGACCAAAAATACCTTGAAACGTGGGTTGAAAAATATGGCAATAAACTTATGGTTGTTGAAACACCCGCCACCAATTTAGCTATTTGGAATGTCAATCAATATCGGTTGGAAAATAAAAACAACCGCCTTGTGTCCAATAATTTACCCATCGTTTTCTATCATTTTTCAAATGTTAAAATTGTCAACGCCTATTTGATTCAATGTGGTTTTTATTGGGCGCAAACCAAAGCGGATAGCGTTTTGCTCAATAATATCTATTTGCCTTATATTCAAAAATTGATAAAAGCCAATCTTAAAATCTTTGGAACAACAACCGATGTCCTATTTCAAAATGAAACAGGCAAACGTTTTGCTTTATTCAGAAGGGCTATGCGAGACAGAGCCTTGATGTTCATTTTGAACCCGACAAACATCATTTTTTATCTCAATTTTTCATGGATAAATGACGTTTATGAAGGTTCTCGCCATTTACTTACCTACTGGAAAGAGCGCTATTCAAACCGTCGAGAGGTGTTTACGTATGAAAAAAATGAAAAAAGGCTGCCTGTGCGCGAGCGTAAATAAAAATATGTAGCTTTGTATTTGTACTTAATGACATGTTATCATTTTATCAATATAAAAAGTATTGAATGCGCACGCTTTTAAACGCCCAACCAACCATCATCAAAGTCCCAAATCCCAAAGCATTCAACGTGCCATGCACCGCTTGCATATTCGGCATAGTCAACCACTCGATGACAATAAAATGGCGTAAAGCATAGCCCAAAGCCAGTGTCATGCCCATCATAAGACATAAACCGCCCAATATCCACAATATTTTCACGGTTTTTAATTCATGCACTCCCCTCAGTAAAACAGCTAATCCGACTGAAAAAGCGGCAACTGCCATCCAAACGCTGGCACACGATTCAATGAAATGCGTCAATCCCAATTGTGTCGTAGTAATGCCGATAGCAGTGAAAACTACACCTAATAAAACGGCTCGGCTGCAATTTTTAAAGACAATATTTGTCGGGTCTTCATTTAAAAACAAGGCTAAACTAACCGTCAGTGCGAAACCTGCGTAGTGAAAATGGGCACCTGTCAATAAAACTATCCACGATGAAAAATGCCAAAGTTGAAAATCAAGACGGTCGAATACGCACCAAATAGCCGCATTTGTTAAAAAACCCCAAGCTGAAAGTGTGGTGAGATAGGTTATTGTAAAATCAATTTTTAAAATTTTAATAACTATGAAAGCACACCAAAGAACGTAGGGCAGAGCAAATAATCCAGCGGCTGTACCTTGTTTTACAATAAAACTGATAGACAGTAAAATAGCTGAAATAAAATGAGTGAAATAAATCGTTTTATCCGATGTGAAACGACCTCTAAAATCATTTGACCTCATCATAAGTTGTTGAAAACCAATAGGTACGAGTATCAAAGCTGCCAATAAAATCATCGAAACTGCCCACGAAGGATGAGTGGGTTTCACGGAAATGAAAATGGAAATTAGGGAAATAATGGCAAATTTCAGCCATATACTGAGGGGGGCTAACGGCTGTATGAGCCAATCAGATAACCTATTAGAAGAATATTTAATGGTCATTTTTAGGTCGAAATCCGCTTTTGTCATCTTAAGTTTGTAGTTCAAAATAAAATTACCAAATTTTATTTTGAACTACAAACTTAAGATGACAAAAGTAGTGTGGTTAAAGTTTGATAACTTTTTTGTTGCTGTAATTTTTCGTGGGCAATTGTAGAGACGTTGCAGTGCAACGTCTCTACGTGGTTCATTTTAACAAAGTTATTGAAAAAAATGCCCTATTGCA
>JAYUQN010000793.1:0-8092 GCA_043756725.1 Saprospiraceae bacterium | reverse complement strand
CGCGAGCAGGGTGGTGGGTACCTGAATGAACGGCACGCCGCGCTGGTACGTGGCAGCAGCAAAGCCGGTGATGTCACCAATGACGCCGCCGCCGAGCGCGATAAGCGTGGTTACTGAGGGGGGGCGTTAATCCCTTAGAATTGCCGTCGGATTTCTTAAACCCCTACTATGGCGATATGCTGAAAAGTCAACGCCTAATGACCCGACAGCCCGACATGAAAATCAGTTTACCAAATGTGCCTGAATATTTGCTCGTTTTATGCTTCGAGTATTTCCCCGATGCTTTTTTAGAGACAAAAGCAACGTGGCATGATGGCTCTACAACCGTCCATACACGCCAATTACCCATTTTAGAGACCAGACGTTTGTACAGTATCCCAACAGGTTTCAATATGCTCAATATCACCAATGGTGATAAAAAGGTAAAATCATGGACGGTGCAACTCCTGTTTGACCGTGGATGGTGGTTAGGCGTTCGCCAAGTCGCGTATATTTCAAAACCCCAAACCTACCAAACACCGTCCTTTTGCTTTGACCAAACCCATGTTTTTCTCTTTGAAAACACTCTTGGTGGATTCGATACTTTTACAACGGGTGAAGCCATACAATCCAGTGGCAAAATAGTGCAAGAGGTAAATATTACTGAGGGGGGGCATGTCGGCATTACCCGAAAGGACTCTACACCCCTCTATAAATTGGGAACGGGATGGATTGATACTAAACACGCCCAATGGTTGCAACAAGAGTTTTTTACATCAAAAAATATTTGGCTTATTCAGCCCGATAATACACGCAAACAGGTCATTCTGAAAACCGATACCATCCCCACACTCGCAGAGCGGGAGGATGCACACCGCTTTGAATTTGAATACCAATACGCCCTGCAAGCATGAGGTTAATCGCCAATTCGTCCTACGCTGAAACGCAACTCGACCTCAAGCAAGGTACGAGTTTCAATTTTGAACACAGCTCGCCTTTGTTCAAATCAAGCCTTGAAGCGGAGGCGTATTCGTATCCCGTAGAGCTACCCAATACGCTCATAAACCGACAATTCTTCAAGCATCTACACATCGCTGAAAGTCGGGCTAAGTTTATTGAAACCGCTTGCAGCTTGCAAGAGGCTGACGATATACTGAGGGGGCGTTTGTGGGTACTCAAAGCGGACCATAACAGCTTCATGGTCTCCATTTTGAAAAATGCGTGGGATGCAGATATTCTTGAAAAGTCTATTCGGGTCTTAGATTATGAGGGTATCCGTCAAGTGGGCGATATGATCACTCATGCTAATTGGACGGTCACAAAGAACGTACATCAAGCAGATTATGTCTTTTTCCCAATTTATAATCCCGATTTTTACGACTATGAAAGCGATTACGGAAAGGTCGTAAACAGATGGGATGTGGACACCCAATCTTTTGTGATCAATCAGTCTTTTGAGTTCAGCAGTGACAGAACGCCTTATCAACCTTATTACAATACCCTTGTGCCGAGTGTGTATTTGCTGTATGTGCTAAAGCGCATCGCTCACACCTTTGGTAAGCGGCTTTCTGGCACATTCCTCAACGATGCTGAAATGCAAACCCTTGTCATTTACAACACAATGGCACTGGATAAAGTCACAGAGGATAGCAATGGCTTTTTGACCAATTCGCACAAAGACAGCTTGGATATTGCCCAACACCTACCCGACATCACGGTATCGGCTTTGCTCAATGCTTTGATGCGCCAGTTCAACCTCTGCATCCAAATCACAGAAACGGACTTGAAAATAGATTCTAAAGACAGTTTTTTAAGCCAAATTGAAAAAGAAAACTTGACTCGTTTTGCCGAGCGTTACCCCTCCGTAGAGCCTTTCAAAACCAATAACAACGGCTTTGTCTTTGAATCGCAAATGGACAGTAACGACGCGCTGTGGAAGGCTCTTGAAAAAATCACCGTTCGACAAGGTGACATTGGGGTAGATTATGCCAATAAAACAAATCTGCCGACATCTACCGTACCCAACGAAACACATTTTTTAACAAGCTATCAGGCGTGGTACAGGGCGGCAAGTGTAGGCACTTTTAAACTCGACTACCTTCGAGTGGACGATATGGGTTACGCCCCGCAATACACCGTTGGGCAGGGCAAGGAAACCATACAAACCGACATTGGCACTTTGATTATGCGTAAACACATGGTCGGAGAACCCGTTGAAAGCGCAGGGCATATTCCAGAAATCTTACACACGCCTTTGCTCCCCGCTGCCCGTCAAAAAGGCAATAGCCCAGAGGAGAATTTTCAATTGGGAACTACCAATGACTATACTTTGCGCCTATTGTTTTACCGTGGCTTACAGCGCAATTACGACGATGCCCCGTATCCCCTTGCTTCAAACGACACCCATTCAGCCATTCAAGTAGCTATTACCCAAAGAAGTTTGCTCTGGGATAAAGTCTATCATCAGCATTATAAAAACTGGCTCAACGCCACCGGCAACGGCAAAGCCCTCAATCTGCAACTTTATTTGGATGCCGCAAGGCTGTCCAATTTTGATATGACCGCCAAATACCGCATCAGCAATCAAACCCTTTTACCCGAAAAACTATCCGTAGCGTGGACAGATTCGGGAACTAAAAAAGCCAATTTGAGAGCTTTAAAATTTTAACCCATGACAACCAATAACATTGAGTATTACCACATCAGAGAGCCGTACCCCTTTGGCAAGGTTTGGCTTAAAATCATCTGTAAACAATGTGAAATACGCTTAAAACAAGTAACCTTTCACGTCAATTTAAACTAAGATTTGTGAAAATATTTCACGCTATTGTTCTTTGTCCATTATCCATTGTCCATTGAAAAGAGTGTCACAACGGTTTGTGTTAAACACCCTGTATAATACCCATTATGTTAAGCCAATCACTTTGTTAGCCGTTACCTATGTCACGGTTTTACCTTAAAATAGGGTGGTGTGTACCCACTTTTGTGAATATTTTATTGACCTTAAAATTGTTAAATTATGACAACTGAAAAATTGAAAAAGCAAGTCGTAGCCTTGCAGTCTTATGTACAAGAGCATCAAGACATCCTACTTGAAATCGCTGCCATCCTCAAAGATTTTAGTAAAAAATCTTTCTGGCAAAAAGCCATTCAAGTCTCAAAACTTGTCATCCTTTTGCTCTCTAAAATTGACGAGTTTCAACAAAAACCCATTCCACCAATTGACACAGCAGCCGACATCAAATTGTAAACCCATGTATGAAGTATGAAGTATGAAGTATGAGATATGAAGTATGAAGTATTATGTGTGGACAACACTTCATACTTCATACTTCATACTTCATACTTCATACTTCATACTTCATACTTCATACTTCATACAATGCCTACTAAAATTATCAGAATCCAACAAAAAGGTCAATCTACCCTTTCACACCTCTACGTGGACGGTATATTCCAATGCTATCTCCTTGAAGATGCCATTCGCTTTACCAAAATAAAAGGGGAGACCGCTATATTCGCTGGCGCATGGACAATGCGCCTGAATACTGAGGGGGGCATGAACGAGGAATATAAAAAGCGTTTTCCAACCCTGCACAAAGGCATGGTTGAAATACTCACAGAGCAACACAATTTTACCTATATCCACATCGGTAATTTTATACGCCATACCGAAGGCTGTCCACTCGCAGGAGCAACCTACAACATAGATGAAAAAGACAAAAAAAACTTTATGGTTTCCGAATCTGAAAAGGCTTACAGGTTTATCTATCCCCTTTTGGTCAGCTTGATTGAAAAAGGCGATACCGCTATTGACATTATCAATCAGCCTTATATTGTGCCTTTAGATAGATAAGTTTCTTAGAATCTGTTAATTTACTTGTGAATTTCACCGTGAAATACTAAATTTGCAACATGGAAGCAATAACCGTATTCACAGCCAACCCCGAAGAGGGGCGCATTTTGAGGGCGTTTTTGAACGCCCTCAAAATGCAATACAAACCAACCCCTGAAAAAACGCTCAAGGAGTTGGAAGCGACCCTTAAACCTGCACAACTCGCTTGGTGGCTCGACCTCAAAGCCGACCTTATTGCCGTCAAAAAAGGCGAAGAAACCGATGGCATGGATGCCTACGAGTTTTTAAAAGAAATTGAAAACGAAGCCCTTACACCCGCATGACCATCATTGCCGAAGCTAATTTTAGAAGGGAACTCAAACGCCTTGCTAAAAAATATCCGTCTATACCCGGCGATTACAACCTCTTGCTGCATTCGCTTCAAGACAATCCCCATTTGGGTACACCTCTGGGTGACAGCGGTTCTGTCGCTATCACCCATTTGAGCCGCTCCACAGCTTTTACTTTTATCGGAATCAGCAATTTATTAGTTGTCGTATAGCGGCTTATCTCATTCAGTGCATCAACCGCTACGTTTTTCACTTCCAAACCCATATACCGAATATCGGGTTCTCGCTGCCTATCCAACCTATTGAGGTCATTCATTATTTTGGATAAAGCGTCTTTGGCTTTTTGCTTCGCTGTCATATTTTTTTATGTTTTATGTCGGTTTATAGTTAGATTTTCTCATATCAAAGCCCGCTAAAGGCGTGAATTTATATTGGTCAATATTTAATGCCTCATGCTCTTTAATTATTATTGAGTTTATTCCTATCGTTTCACAATTAAGATAAAACTGTTCTATGTACTCAATAATGGTTCGCTTTTTTGCACCTGTCATTTTACAAATATTCTCATACCCTTCGTAATCTATTAAAAAATGTTCGCTCTCATCGCATTGTGAATATCCTGTAGGCAAATCCGATAGAACCCTTATATCTATATCACCGCCATCACCTATAAATTGAGCAACTAAAGCTAATATAGTATTACCTATTTTAGCTGTCGCAAGCCCCAAATACAAAACTGTGAAAATTTCATAATGATTATTCTCTATCAAGTTTTCATCCAATGTCGATGGATAATTACTCACTCTCACAAGCAATAGATGTCGAGGTATGGGCAACGGGCTTATTTTCTTTATTTCAATAACCACATCCTCCTGTTTTTTTGTCTCTTCGTTCTGTCTTTTTAGTGCTAATTTCATCTGTATTCAATTTGTTTTATATTTTAAAAACACAAATATAATACTCTTATGAAATTCATAGTATATTTTACAATGAAATATATTATTAATTTAACAATTATTTTAGAAATAAATTTGGAATTGGCATAATTATTTCTACCTTTGCAGTGCTAAGAATTTACAAGTGGGCTTATAGCCTACTAACGTGTGGGCTTTTTTTATGCCTATATTCGACATCCTGCCATATTGAAGGGCGTGTGTCGTCATTTCGAGTACGGATAGCGTCCGTACGTCCACTTGTGGTTCTTAGCAGCGAAATGGCGATACACGCCCTTTTCGTTTTTTCACAAACCATATTTCCTCATTCATCAAAAGCTAAGAATAAGATGAATCGTTACAAAATTTTCGTTAGCATTAAAAACAGCGACATAGACCCTATGTCATTTTTTACATGGCTTAAAAACTGCCATCGAAAAGGAAATACCAGAGTGTTCAACTCGCTCAAAGAAGACCTGCATCGTCATATTCAAAACCATAGATATGACGAATTCGCATTGTTCAATTATAAAAAATATAAGGACGAATTGGGGCTTTGAGCACCCCTTACCCCTCACTTTCATAAACCCATATTTCCTCATTCATCAAAAGCTAAGAATAAGATGAATCAAGAACCATCCAACCCAACGGTACTGCTACGCGTACCCCTCGAAATTGCAGAGCAACTGCGAGAAATTTCAAGAGAGCAACACGACCACGGTTTAGCCACCAGTGCAGAGACCCTCTTAACGCTTATAGAAGCGGTAAACGTCTATGCCATGTTAGCCGACAATGGGCTTGACGTAGAGGAAACCTCTGCCGTATCCGCGATGTTCTCGCATTACCGCTTCCTCAAAGAACTCTCAACGCTCGACCTTCAGTTTATTGACGAGCCACCACCAAGCGCCGTATTATCCCCCACTTCAAAGACCAAAGGCTAATACGGCTGGATTCAAACAATTTTTTCTAAATCCACCCTCCCCTCCTCTTATCCTCTCTCCCCTCTGGGGTCGGGGGTTGAGGGGGGAGGTTTTTAAACCACATCCAAAAATGACAACGATTCAAATTCAAGTGTTGGCGCATGGCAAAGATGCCACTGGCGCGCGTTACGAAAAACGCCACAACATAGACATTCCGCTTCATGGCACAGTCAAAGAGGTATTAGAAGCCCTCCATAGCTGCCGCCAAGAACTGGAGCAACGCTACCAAGCAAGGCGATTCAGCGTGTCCATCACCACCGTAGCGACCCAGTTTAAAGCCTAAAACCAAAATTTTATAATCCTTACAACTTTTTAAAATGAGAAAATCAATAATAATAGTCATGGCAGTTTTAGCCACTATCGGCGTCCAAGCGCAAACAGAAATCACCTCAAAATGTGGTTGCAAAAGTGAAACCACCTACCTTGAAAAATGGGATTTCACCCGCACGGACAGTACAGAAACCTTAGACAATCCCGACCTCAACGACTGGATAGTTATCAATTGGGTAGAAAGTACAATCAGGATAAAGGGACAAGCAAAGCCATACACTATCAAATACCACGTATCCGCTACCGAACCCGAAGCAAAGGTTTGGTTTGCTGATAAACTTTTAACTTTATTTTACGACAACAAAGGTCACTATACGGGTCACCAAATAACGAATCTCTAAATTAACCCTGCCAGAAAAACACACATTTGTATGAAATACTGGCATTTTATTAATCATTTAAATAATCTAAAATATGAAAGAGGAAGATGGTAAAAAAATATTAATCCGTGCATTTCATGGTAATCCACAGGATGCAGCCGAGAAAGCTAACCATTATTTGGAAGGATTACGAAATAGAGATACAATGATTAAGGAAGTCGAACAAACAACAACTACGAGTGGTCAATTTGGGGTAATTATTACTTTATTAATTAAAGTGTTAGTGTGCCTCTGCATTATCTATATGATAGTTTAGGAATATTAATTGTTTTATACTTTTATTTAATGCCTCACTTCGCAAGAAGTGGGGCATTTTGTTCATTTATACTGAGGGGGGTATCTCCTACCTTGCCGTTATTTTCACCATTCTATTTTTTGTGTAAAAATGGCAACTTTAAAGGAAGATAAATTACAACTTTCCATAAGCGTCAAAGCGGCTGATGCCCATAAAGAACTTTTAGCCCTTCAAGAGCAAGCTAAAAAAATGACCGAGGAGTTCAAGTTAGCGGGTAAATCCGTTGATGAACTATACAGCGATGAAGCGTATAAGAAAGTCATTAATCGCCAACACGAGCTTCATAAAGAACTCAAAAAGAGCAACCTCGACCTTGCCAAAGAAGCCAAAGAGGTAGATGAAAAGCGCATGGGTGTCATAATGGCAAATTATGACAAAGAAGCCTCTACCCTCCGAGAGTTGGAAACCCTTCGCAGACACCTAAGAGCCAAACAATCGGGGACGAAACAAGGCACAGAAGAATTTGACGTAACGACCCAATTCCTCGCCAAAGTAGAAAACCGCTTAGCCCATTTACGGGGTCAAATTGCCGAAGTAAAAAAGGAAATGAAATTAGATGGCAGCATTTTCAAAGACGCTGCCATAGTCGGCTCTGCCAGTCTCAATCAACTCAAAGACGCCGCCGAAGCCTTAGACGATAAGCTGAAACGCCTTGCACCTGATACCACAGAGTTTATCCAAACGAGCCAAAAACTACACCTTGTCAATGACCGCATCAAAGAAATAGGAGGCGATTACGACAACCTCAATAAAAAACTATTGGATGGCAAAGCCATACTCAATAGCGCATTGGGCTACGTGGCAGGTGAAGTCGTTTCAGAAGGATTACAAGTCGTACACAACGCCTTAATCGAAACCATAGAAGATACAAGGGCTTATGGCAAAGCTCTATCAGAATTGGAAGCCATTACGGGTGCAAGTGGCGATGCGCTCAAAGACTTGTGCGTTGCCAGGTATCCCGGCAAAGCATTGAAATAGATAAAATGTATTTCAATCTTATTCTCCTTTATA
>JAYUQN010000792.1:0-8100 GCA_043756725.1 Saprospiraceae bacterium | reverse complement strand
TAAACATTTGATTTGTTGAAAAAACAAGCCCTAAAAATGAACTCGTATTAGTTTAACGATTACTAAAAAAGCCTTTCTTTGTTAAAAAAGCTTTTTTAATGAAAAATACTGACGGGGTCTCACCTAAAGTCCTGCCTTGAATTGATAGAGTAAAACCTACCCTGTTTTCAACATTTCCCTCTAATTTTATAAGCAAAATTTCCTAATTTTAAGGCTTAATTTTTTCAATGGAAAATCACTATTATAAAACCAGTAAGTATGAAACAACCTCTATCCCTATTAAAAAATATCCTTTGCTCATTGCTATGTCTCACAATGATAGGACAAACCCATGCCCAAACCATTAAAAAAGAGGATTATACCCGAGCCGTGTCCTTTTTATGGAAAAATTTGGTGAATAAAAAAGTATTCAATGAAAATATCCAACCTATTTGGTTTAAAGACAGTACTGGTTTGGCGTTTATTACGCAAAATAGGACGCAGAAATCTTTTAATAAAATCACTTGGGCTTCTAAAAAAATAGAACCGTGGTTTGACCAAGAGCGATTAGCAAAAATGTTGGCAGATACTTTGAAAATGACGGTTGATGCGAAAGCACTGCCTATTCAAAATGTCCAACACAGCGACCCCAATCATATAGAATTTACTGCCAAAGACGTTGTTTTTAAATGGAATTTGAACACCTATTCGCTTAATAAAGTGACGAAACCCACACCCAATCGTTTGGAGGCAAAATCGCCTAATGGTAAATGGATTGCTTATACCGATAATTACAATTTGTATATCAAATCTACAACGGATAACACGGTCAAACAATTGAGTACAAAAGGGGAACGGCTCTATGAATTCGGCACTTTTTATGGCTGGTCTGATATTATTGAAGGTGAAAATGGGGAAAGACCTAAGCGATTTAGGGTGAGTTGGTCGCCCGATTCTAAATGGCTTCAAACCTATATCACCGATTTGCGGGGTGCAAAAAAAATGTATCTTTTAAATTGGGGCATAGATACTTTGTACAAACCCAAATTATTGTCCTATTATCGGGGTTCGCCCGGGGATACGGATATGGTGAAAATGACCCCTGTGTTTTACAATATTGAATCGGGCGATGAATATGTCAAACATCAGGCACTCAGTACACACACCAACCCTACGGATTACGAATGGTCAAAAGAAAGCGGTATTGTGTATCAAGAAAAGCCCTTGCGTGGTTATCAAGCTGTTGAATTGTATCGCTGCGACCTCAATACCAAAACCGATGAATTGTTGTATCGTGAAACCAGCACAACCAATATTGATAATTATAACTCAAATATCATTGAAGAATGGGGCAAGGTTGTGATAACCTCCGAGCGTGACGGTTGGAAACAGTTGTATTTGTTGGATATAAAGGATAAATCCCTTGTTCCATTGACATCAGGGGCGTATTTTATTGACCAAATTGTGCATATTGATACCCTCAAACGGTTTATTTTATTTACGGCATCTGGTAAAGAATCGAATAGAAATCCCTATTTCAATCATCTATACAAGCTCAATTTGGCAGATAAAAAGGTGGTTTTATTAACGCCTGAAAATGCCCACCACGATATATCTGTTTCGCCAGACGGTACTTATTTTACAGATAATATGTCTGCACTCAATCAACCAACTCAAACAGTATTGAAAAACCATTCGGGTAAAGCCTTTGATTTAACCTTGTCAAAAGCAGACATAACGGGCTTGGATTCAATGCGTTATAAATTCCCCGAATCGTTCACAGCAACAGCTCGTGATGGACAAACAACAATTTATGGAGCTATTTGGAAACCAACCCAATTTGATACAACTAAAAAATACCCCATTATTGACCAAACTTATACGGGTCCGCATACCTTTATGTATCCTCGAAATTTCGTAAGTTCACTGTCACGGTCTAATCAAGCATTGGCTGAATTGGGTTTTATTGTTATTGTTGTAGATGGCATGGGAACAGCTGGACGTTCCAAAGCTTTTCATAATGTATCGTATAAAAATATGGGTAAAAACCTTGAAGACCATCGCTTGGCTATTTTAGAATTGGGTCGAAAATACGCTTGGATGGATACCACAAAAGTGGGCATTTTTGGACATTCGGCAGGCGGCTTCGATGCGGGTCATGCGGTGTTGGAATATCCCGATTTTTATAAAGTTGCCGTCGCCAGTTCAGCCGACCATGATTTTAGAATGGAAAAAGATTGGTGGCCCGAAATGTATATGGGTTGGCCCGTAGATTCTACTTATCATCAAGTGTCCAATATCACAATGGCAAGTAAGTTGAAAGGCAAATTGCTGATTACGCATGGGGGCATAGATGAAAATGTGAATCCTTCGGCAACTTTCAAATTGGCAGAAGCCTTGATAAAAAACAATAAGGAGTTTGATATGTTGATTTTACCAAGCCAACAACATGGTTATCAAGGGATTTACAACGATTATTTCACTAAAAAACGGTGGAATTATTTTGTTGAACACTTATTGGGCGTAAAACCGATTTGGGATTTTGAGTTGAAGTAAAGAAAGGTCTAATTTTTTGTCAAAATACTGAGGGGTATGCCACCAACAATTTTACAAGAAAAATCATTTCAATTAATCAATAAATGAATAGAATGCAAAAGGAATTATCATCAAAAGAAAATAAAGAGCTACTCAAAACATTAAAAACCCGTTTTGAGAAAAATAGTAGCCATCATAAAGGTATTGAATGGGCGACAGTGCAATCAAAACTGGAAGCTAATACAGAAAAACTATGGTCGCTCAATATAATGGAAGAAACAGGTGGTGAACCAGATGTCGTGGCTTATGATGAAAAAACGGGAGAATACGTTTTTTATGATTGTTCTGCGGAAAGTCCCAAAGGCAGAAGGAGTCTTTGTTACGACCGTAAAGCGTGGGAATCGAGAAAAGAACATAAACCTGCCGACAATGCAATAGACATGGCGGGTGCTATGGGTGTTGAAATTTTAACAGAGGAACAATATCGAGATTTGCAGAAACTGGGGAATTTCGATATGAAAACTTCAAGCTGGGTGAAAACACCTTCTGAGATTAGGAACCTCGGCGGGGCTATTTTTTGTGATCGCCGTTACGATACGGTGTTCACATACCACAACGGTGCAGAATCTTACTATGGTGCGAGAGGGTTCCGTGGTATGTTAAGAGTCTAAATTTTGCTATAGAGTAATCCTATTGTTCAAATTTTAGTTTGTCCTACTATACTTCAACATTTTACTTGCCCACGGTATGAAAAATTGAAAATTAGGCGCATCCGTTTTAAATCTGTAAGCCTAAAAATTATGTTGCTGTAATTTTTCGTGTGCCATTGTAGAGACGTTGCAGTGCAACGTCTCTACGGGGTTCATTTTAACAAGGTTATTGTAAAAAAAATGCCCACTTGCACACAAAAAATTACAGCCTTAAAATTATTCTGTTTCAAACACACTTGCAGGTAATCCTTCTTTATTATACAAATTGCCATCGGGATTATCTGCCCAATTGTAGCGGACATATTTCGGCTGTTTTATGTCGTTGCTCCAGACAATTACAGTATTTCCTTCAATTGTGGCATTAGCCCAGACAAACTTTTTATCTGCCCCTGCAATAGCAAAGTAGCGCAAAAGTTCGCCATCATTGCTGACCAATCCACTGCCTGTATGTTTAAAAGTTATGATGATTTTATCATCCTCTATTTTAGCATTTTCAAATAAAGGTCCGCTATACTCAACATTTTCATTGTAGGCTAATTTTTGTGCTGCCAATGATAGCCGAATACCCACCTCCTTTTTGTTCAAAGGATGAATATCATTCCATTCACCGCAATCTGTTGTAACCACCATAGCGGTATTGGGCATAGCCAATGCTTTTCGTTGCCCATTGCGTAAAGTAGCCCAATTGCTTTCAGTTGGCAGATAGGTGTAATCCATAAAATTAGCCAATTGTACAAAAAGAAAGGGCGCATTGGGTACTTGCCATTGACTGCGCCAATCATTGATTAAAGTTTTTAACAGTTTGTCATACTCATTGGGTTGCCCTGCATTGGTTTCTCCTTGATACCAAACAAAGCCTTTTGACGTATAATTGGTAAGCGGCGCAATCATGGCATTGTATAAGGCAGTGGGTTGGTTTTGGGCATTAATGCCTTGCGGCGTTGGCAACTGTGGCACAAATACTTCCCCTACTTTGTATTGCCACGTGCCTTTCAAATCCATCTTTTGTCCATTTGCAAGGAGGTAGTAAGGTTTATCGGGTACAAATCCACCTTTACCCAAAGTATTGATGACCCTAATGACTAAAACATTTTTACCGACTTTTAATAAACCTGCGGGCACTTCGTATCTTCTCGGCGGGTATTGGTAAGTGATATTGCCAATTTGTTTGCCATTGACATACATAAAATCCGCATCTACAATTCTGCCCATGAAAATTTTTGCGGACATGCCGACCATTGAGGCAGGTACGTCTATTTCTTTTCTATACCAAACTACACCGTTTAATTCTTTTAAACCCTGGTCTTCCCAAAAGCCGGGTATATTGATATTACGCCAGCCTTTTGGTATGTATGCGGTATCATACCAAAGAACAGGCTCTGTTAATCCTTTATCCATAATTTTTGGGGCGGGTCTTTGACTATTGACAGCAGCCCTATTTTTACTGTTAACGTATGCTGTATCTTTATTTTTTTGAATAGTGCTTACCATCTCTGGAAATGGTTTAAAACCTGCTTCACTTGTCCAAGCCTCAATCGGTGTTCCACCTACACTGCTGTTGATAATACCGATGGGTACTTTATATTTGTCGTAAAGATTTCGGGCAAAAAAGTAGCTGACAGCCCCAAAAGTAAGCACATCTGTTGGATTTGCAATCTTCCAAGCACTGCCATTGGGTAAGTCGTCAAGTCGTTCTCCCAGATTTGTTTTTGTTGGTATAAAAAGATTTCTGATCTGTGGATAATTTGCTGCTTCAATATCTTCTACATATAGCTCTTTGACCCGTTCCATCGGCAAAACCATATTGCTTTGTCCCGTACAAATCCAGATATCACCGAATAAAATATTCTTAACTGTGATCGTGTTAGAGGCAGTAAAAACCATGTCAAAGGGTCCACCTGCTTTTTGAGCGGGCAAGGAGATTTCCCATTTTCCTTCTTTTGATGTCGTTGTCTGATACTGTTTTTGATTAAATTGGAGTTCAATTTTTTCATTAATTGAAGCCCAACCCCAAAGTTTTATTGTTTCATCTCTTTGTAAAACCATATTGTCGCTAATGAGCTTTGGAAGCCTTATTTGCGAATTAGAAATGGTGCATAGAAAAATAGAAATAGTGAATATTAATGGTCTCATTTTATTGTTTTGTTTTGTCTAATATATTTAATACCCCTCAGTATTGGCGACTGATCATGAGGTATTTCAATTATTTGAAAAAGTTGTCTCTCCATAATGGTTTATGGTTTATAAAAATTTGCTCTCCAATAGTTTTTTAATTTCCTTTTGGTGTTTCTCAACATACTCGTTCAAAATAGTATTGACAATAACTGAAATGTTTTTTATATCTTTCCTCATTTTCACCTGCATAAACAATTCAAAAAGACGGGGTTCAATAAAAGCATATTTCCTTTTTTCATAAGAGAATGTTTCATTGACCAAATTCGCTAAAAAGCTATCGTTAGCTGCACTTTCTGTTTCTTCTAATGCCGCCCCTACCCCCTCAGTATGTAAAGCCTTTTGAATACTTTTTGGCTTGTTTGCCACACGGGATGTTTTGGCAACGGGTTTTGTTTTAGGCTCTTCAACAATCACAGTATTGGCAATTGTTTCTACCTTATTGGCTTGGTGCCCAATAACAGTTTCTTTAGCTTCTTCTATTTTAGAAACAACTTGCGTTTGGTCTTCATTTATTTTTTCAAGAATGGCTCTAATTTTATCGTTCATTGTTCATTCCTGTCGAGAATATTCGACAAATTTTAAGTTAAGAAATAGATTATCAATTGATTTTAGAATATAAAAAACCGAATACATCTTCTAATACTTTCTTCTGTTCTTCATTTATAGAGAAAGTATTGATTCTTTTCAAGGTTATGCGGTCTGTAACGGGTTTTGTAACTGTACCCATTTTGCTCAATTCCGTATCAATAGTTTCTTTCAAATCATAATTGACGCTGGTTTTGATACGGTTGGGGATGAAAAAAAGAGGCGTTTTAGGGCTTAGGTACTTAACCAGTTTGGCAAACGTCAAAGTACTTGCAAATACGGTATGCTCGTAATCGAACGGGCAAAAGATATAATCTGCCTCTTGAATAATAGGAATAATATGGTCGTTGTGAATACTTCCCGCCAAGTCAATTAAAGCAATAACATCTTCCAACCCCTTCAAATCATCACTAAACTTTGGATATTCTTCCATTTCCATCGCCACAATTTCGTAAGGCATTGGCAAAGTTGTTGAAGCTTTGTCTAATGGACGGCGTTCAGAAATACTTTTTTGCATATCCATATCAAAAACAAGTACCTCTTTTTTCTTCTCTAAAGTTAAATAATTCGCCATTAAAACGCATAATGTGGACTTCCCAACACCTCCTTTTTGATTGCCAAAAACTATTTTCATAAGAATTTGAGTTATATTTTAAAATAATTTTTAATTTTATTCAACTAAAAAACGAAAAATTTGACCTCTCTGCCCTTATTCTCATGTTACAGCAAGAATAATCAAGTTATATTTTTCTGGCTATAAAACAAGCCTTCGCTATCATATCAATAAAAAGAAAGCATTTTATTTCTATTTTAAGCAAACAAAAAACATTTTCTCCCCTACTAAGTTACTGATTCAATTAAAATCCCTTAAAATAAGAAAAAAGGCAATTAGGTAATACTTTCCTTATTTCAATTCATCGTCATGTTATGTCAAGTCTAAGTTTCGACCTACTGGAAAAGCAAAGGTATAAATTTTTATGAAAAAGTGAAATTACAACTTTGTGAAAACATTAAATTATGTTTTTATGAAAAAGTGAAACCACAACTTTATGAAAACATTAAATTGTGTTTTTATGAAAAAGTGAAATTACAACTTTATGAAAACATTAAATTGTGTTTTTATGAAAAAGTGAAACCACAACTTTATGAAAACATTAAATTATGCTTTTATGAAAAAGTGAAATTGCAACTTTATGAAAACATTAAATTATGATTTTATGAAAAAGTGAAATTACAACTTTATGAAAACATTAAATTATGCTTTTATGAAAAAGTGAAATTACAACTTTATGAAAACATTAAATTGTGCTTTTATGAAAAAGTGAAATTACAATTTTATGAAAACGCTGAATTGTGATTTTGCGAAAAAGTAAAATTGCAACTTTGTGAAAAATAGAGTAGGGGTTTCACTAAACAAAAGCCTCTACCCCCCAAAAATACTGAGGGGGTGTTAAAAAGCACTGCCTTTTTTCAATTCTGCGATTTTAGTATCATGGTCTGTTAAAATATCAGAAAATTTTTCAATATTTTTCACAAACAAAGTTTCAATTAACAGTTTTCTTAAAGTTCTATTCTGTCGAAAGTCTTCAACGAGCAAAGGTCTTCCGAGGGTATCCTCTTCTACAAGGATAGCATTTTTCCCCGCTTCCGTAAATTTCAAGGCTTCGATAGCGTCAAGTGTTAAATGAGAATTAGCACTGGTTATCTCTTTGATTCTATCAAAAATGCGGTTTTCTTTATCCGCTTCACAATCTGCTATTTGTTCTGCAAATCGCTTTTGTGCTTCTTCTTTTTTCTCTTTTTTGAGCCGTTCTTCTTTTTGGTCAGTAAAGCCTTTTTTTAACGCCTGCACAAAAAACCCCGAGGCATTTGTTTTAATCTGCCCCTCTATTTTTGCCCGATAGGTCACCCTAATAGCTTGCTCAAATTGTTCGTCCGTATAGTTTTTAAGCAACTCAATGAAAACAGTGGGTGTTATACCTAAACTTTCAACTACTTTTGGGAAAAACACCATAAATCGATTATCCGTTTCTGTTGGCAATTGCTCTGCAATTTCAATAGTAGATTTTTTCGGATTTACCATCCCCCCATTTGTATCATGCTTTATAGGGGGGGG